>CAYJBU010000046.1:14435-16162 GCA_964368155.1 uncultured Eubacteriales bacterium
AATAATAATAATAGTAATAATAATGTGAGAAATAATTCAATTTATAAATTTTTCTTGTACCTCATTATAGTTATGTTTGTCCCATTGATTTTTTTAGGTGCAATGGTTTATGTAGATACAAAAGCTGAATATATTGAATCATCAGAAAAATACATACAAGAACAAATAAATAATGTTTCAATAAATATAGAAAATGCTATTACCCAATCAATTAATATTTATGATAGATTAAAAGACAATAAATATTTTTACGATTATCAGTTAGCGAAAAGCCCAGGAAGTGTTGTTTATATTCAAGATGAATTATTAAATATTATACATACGCTACCCTTTAATGGTGATTTTTGCTATTACAATTTAAATACAGATTATATTTACTCTTATGTAGTAGAAAAAACTGGAACATATTTAAGTAAGTTGCCAGGTGCTAGTGATGCGTTCGTACAGGAAGTTACAGGCAAGTTATCTGAAATAGGACCTAACCTTGTTTCGGATTTAGACGATGATTATGAATATTCATGGTATATACAGTCTTTTGAAGATAGTCAAGGTGAAAGTATTTCCGGACTGATTTATCAAATTCCAGACAAGTATTTCGATCAGATGTTAAGTCAAGTTCAGTATATTGATTTTTCTCAAACAACAATATATATTGAAAACTCGCCAGCTTACACAAACTTTGGCGGTGAGGAGTTAGCAACTTCTGGCATTGAGTTATCTGCAAAAAGTGGTGCAGTTGAAATAACTTATCTAATAGACGAGAGTTATGTTGTCGGTCAATTTGGAAGCGTTATTTTTTCTTTGTTTTTAGCACTGCTTATCAGTATTGCTATTGGTGGTGTGGTGATTTTCCTACAGTATAAACCGGTTAAAGAGTTAAGTTTGGTTGTTAACAATTTACTTATTGGTTCGAGCAAGAGAAACTTGTTTACTGACATCAATATGGTGATGAATAACTTGATACAAGAGAATTATTTTGTTAATTTAAGTAAAGCAGAAGCACAGGAACTTAACGAAAAAATGTTGATAAAGAATACATTACTTACACTTATTTCTTCAAATCTGCACGAGCGTGACCCGAATGACATAGAAATTTTTAAGAAAAGCTTAGAAAAAGCGAATAAGGTTAAATTTAAATATGATAATTTCTTGTGTTTGATTTTTGAGGGCAACGGATACAATTTAGATAGTTATTTCAGCGATGATAATATAGATTTCTATTCACTGGACATAGAGGAAATGGGGAATACAGTACTTATTGTTTCATCAAAAGTAAATTCATTTAATAGTGTTGATAAGTTAGTCGATAATTTGCTTAAATCGATTGTTGAGAAAAATGAGATTCCACTTTCCATTGGAATTGGTACTTTTACTCAAAAACTTTATGAAATAAATAATTCATTTGATAATGCTTTAACAGCACTTGATTATTGCAGTTCTTTAAACAAGAATATTGTCTATTATTCAGAAGTAAATCAAATCGATATCTATAGTTATAGTACATGTGTAAATATAATTGCTCAGTTTTCTCAAGCGTTGGAAAGTAAGAATATTACTAAATTGTTGCGATTGAATAAAGAGATAAAATCATTTTCTGGTATGACAAAGAATATTTTAACACTACATTCAATTTGCTTAGAGTTGCTGTTTATTTGTAGGAAAAGCGAAAATGTGGTATTCAATAAAGAACAACTAGAGAATTATAAGCACTGGTTCTTTAACAGTTT
>CAYJBU010000047.1:0-16002 GCA_964368155.1 uncultured Eubacteriales bacterium
TATAGTAAGCAAAAACCAATTCATTTTTATCCCCTTCTTGAAAAAAATTGAAACATTTCCTTTGTTCTTATCACATTGCTTCTACTAATCGGCAACTGTTTGTTATTGTCCAGAACAATGACATTTTTCTCTATCGAAAAAATATAGTTGTAATTAACAAGATATCTTGAATGTATTCTGATGAACCCAAATTTTGATAGTGTGCTCTCCATATTCTTGATACTTTCTCTGACTAATTGCTTGTTTCCATCATCGAAAAATATATGTACATAATGGTCGTCACTTTGAAAATAAATTATCTTGTGAATATTTATTTTTTTCTCAACACCACCGACATTTAATAGTATTGTTTTTCGATTGCGTTCTATCAGTTCAAGAAAGATTGTTAAAATTTCCGACATTTCGCTTTCAAGATATTTTTTTCGCACAAATCCTAAAGCTTTAAATCTATAGGCTTTGTAGACCAGTTCGTCATGATTAGTTACAAAAACAATTTCAGAAGCACTGTTCGCATCATTTAACCTCTCTGCAACTCCCATTCCATCAATCTCAGGCATATCTATATCTAAAAAAATCAAATCAAATTCTTCGATATTTTTGTCTTTTAATAATTGTGATGAATTATTGAAAAGATAAATCTCTGTATCAATATTTGCTTGATTTAACCTTTCGCAAATTGTTTTTTTGACCATAAATAATTCTGATTTATCGTCATCGCATATTGCTATTTTTAGCATTATAAGTCTCCTTTATTAAAATATACACGAACGCAAACGCACTAAAAGTGAAAAAATTAACTAATATTACATTTTTTTATGATATCACATAATTACTTAAAAGTATACCGACTTACAGAGATTAATTTTAATATATATTGCTATTTGTGATTGTAGTATGGTATAATTGCATAAGAAACACAAAACTGTAAGAGAGGGAAGCAGAGGTTTTTTGCTTCAAAATATAAAATGATTTACTTAATAGATTTAGAAAATGTTAATGATAGCGGATTTATAGGGATTGAAAATTTAACAGAGAATGATAAAATTGTAATTTTTTATTCTTTGAATTCGTGTAAAGTTTCAATGACAACACATTTTCAACTTGAGAGCACAAAGGCAAAAAAAGAATATAAAGGCGTAAAAGTTGGAGGCAAAAATGCACTGGATTTTCAGTTGTCGACGTATTTAGGCTATCTTGTTGCAACAGAGAAGAACACCGATTTTGCGATTGTCAGTAAAGATGAGGGCTTTAACTTTGTGGTTGATTTTTGGGAGAAAGAGGATATCAAAATCACACGTTGTGAGAATTTAAATGGTTTAACTAAAGAAAATGTTGAAAAAGAACTAAAAAGTGAATTGAAAAAGATTTTGCTAGAAAGTATTCCTAATATCGAAGTAGATTTTGACAATATTTACTCTATTATCAGCAAATATAAAACAAAGCAAGGAATTAATAATGCCTTGACCAAAGAGTACGGAAGTGAAAGAACAGGAGCTATTTATAAAATAATTCGCCCATACATCAAAGACAAAAAGGGCAGATGATATTTTGTAGTAAATTCAATAAAGTGGGATGAAGCTATACCAAATTTTGGTAACAGCTTCATCCCATTTTTATATTTAAGCGTTAAGCATAACTCCTTTTATTGATTCTTCTTTGCATACTCCTATTTTATACATTAATTTTGAAATCTCCTCAATCGGAGCAGTGTGCGTGATTATCTTGTTAGTATCAATTATCTTGCTTCTAACAAGATCCATTGCTAGTGGAAGGTAAATTCCGGGCTTCGCAAAGGAACCTTTTAGGCTTAGCTTTCTTACATGGAATTTGTTTGCATCAATAGTTATGTTGTTTTCACCACCAAACCCTAAAAACGCAGCAGTCCCTCCATAGTTCAAAATATTCAATGCTTGTGGAATAACAGAATTGTGGGCTGTAATAAGTGCTTTGTCTACTCCTTTTTTCGCAAAATCATATCCGCACAAATCAGTTTTATCACTGTAGATTATCTCATCTGCACCCAGTTTTAAAGCAACTTCTGCTTTTCTTTTTGAGTGTGAGCGCAAAACTGCGTATATTTTAGTTGCCCCACTGTGTTTTGCAATACTAAGAGCCATTAATCCAATAGAACCAGTGCCGTAAATCAAAACATGGTCCCCAAATTTAATCTCAGCTGTCTTTACAAGGTCGATTGCAACTCCGAGCGGTTCAAGGATTGCAGCTTGCTTAAAACTAATATCCTCAGGAAGTATAATGCAGTTATTCTCAGGAACTACAGCGTATTGTGCAAATCCTTTAAAGCTGGTAATTATTGCGTTATCGCACAAATCTACTCTGCCGTCCTTACACGTGTTACAATGTCCACAGAACCCAGTGCTTTCAACAACAATCCTGTCACCAGTTTTAACTCGGGTAACATTCTCGCCAACTTCTGTTACTATCCCAGCCATTTCATGCCCAAAATATCTATAGTTTTCGCTAGGGTTTAGGTCTCCCCCACACACCCCGCAAGATATTACTTTTATTTGAACTTCACCTTTGCTGGCTTTTGGAGTTTCTTCATTTTTGAGTATAACGTCTTCGGGGGATTTTTGCATTGCTATCAACATGATATTCTCCTACTTTTTTGATGATTTAACTTGTAATAGGAGCAACAATCAAAGCCGCTCCTACAAATTTTTGATATATTGGATTTTAAACTGTGAATAGAATATTGTTTAGCTCAAAGTTTCCATCATTTTTTACAGCGATAACAAAATTAAATTTTTCAGAAGCAGAGAAACCGTTTAAAGGAATTTCAATATCTTCTGCAGTACTACAATTTATCTCTTTTCTAATTGTCATAAACTCAGGCGGGGTTGGGTTTGGCCAGCAGTTTGTGTCATGGTCAATTCTGATAACACATTCTCCTTTAACACCTTCGAGCTTAATTCCCATTTTCCTATCGCATTCAAGCATAACAGATTTACCTGTTATTACAAAAAATTTGTCTTCTTTGCGTGGCGTAAAAGTTTTTAGATTTATAGGCTCACTTGTGTTCATGTCAGCAAAATTATATTTTTTATCGACATCGGCAAGGCTTTCTGCTCCAAACCACATACGAAGTTGCTCTATTGATAAATCAAGTTCACCTGCTTCTAGTTTTAGAAGTTTGTCTGCTTCTATAACTGGAATAGAAATGATTTGCTCTCCCCCGAGTTCAGGAATATTTACACTCAATTTGATCTCTTTTGAGCCCTCTTTTGCCCTAACAATAATTTGCATAAAGCCATTAAATAACTTCTTAGTAGTAGCCTTTGCGTTTGTGTGATCAAGCACATCTCCATTAGAAACAGAAAGTATCTCAGCGAATTTTTCATCTGTTGTCACTGTTGCAGTTGGGTTTGCAGTGGGCACTATTCTGCCTTTACTGTCAACAGTATAAACACGCAAAATCGCAACATCTTCTCCACTGTCTGTAACAATAGGTGTTTCGTTTTCAACAATAAATTTCACGCTGTTGCCTGTGGTTTCAATTTTTTGCTCTACTACTTTTTCTCCATTGTTATATCCAATTGCAAAGATTTCACCGCTCTCATACGGAACAGTAATTTTCAGTGGATTAAATCTACCTGTAGCACTTTTTGTGATGAGTTTGCCGTTAACAAAAAGTTCTACTTCTTCAGTGTTAGTATAAACAACAACATTTATCATTTTGCCTTCTTCTTCAAAATTCCAATGAGGCATAATATGTATAACAGGCTCATTTAACCAGCAAGCCCTAACCATTCCTGCGTTGTCTTTTTCAAAGCCACAACTGTCGAACATTCCGCCTCCTGCATAGAGTTTTGGCCATAATGCTTCTCCCCTATACTCCATGCCAGTCCACATAAATGTGCCTCCGACATTAGAATGAGTTTCACTAGCTTCAATTGCCTCAATGTAAGGAGAAGAGAAAGAAGCAACTTTTTCATCATATGCAGTTGAGTAGTAACCGCCGACTCGGTTTTCGTCTTTTTCAATAAAATAAACACCACGATTGTTGCTTGCAGCTCCACTCTCAGTTGCTAAAATACATTTATTAGGGTGCGCTTCAGAAAATTGATCATATAAATGGAGTACATAGTTTACACCCACAACATCTGATGCTTCAGCAGCGTAACTATCGAAAAATCCTCCGTTTAATGCAAGAGTTACAGGCCTTGTGTCGTCGTACCTTTTAACAAAAGCACTTAATGTTTCTGTTAATCTTCTGCCCGTAATTGTGCTTTGCAAAGGTTCTTCGTTTCCAATTGACCACACAATAACACAAGGATGATTTCTATCTCGTTTTAGCATGGATTCAACTTCTTTTTGAGTGCGCTCACTCCAGTTGAACCAACGATTTTCATCTATAACAAGCATACCACTTCTGTCGCAAATATCAAGCACCTCTGGTGCAGTATTGTTATGAGCACAACGATAACCGTTTATTCCAACAGATTTCAATTTATCAATTCTATATTGTTGAACTTTTTTCGGAACTGCTACTCCTAAATCCGCATGATCTTGGTGCATACAAACTCCTTGAATTTTCACAGGTGTGTCGTTGAGATAAAATCCGTTTATACCATCAAATTTGATTGTTCTAAATCCAAAATCAGTTTGGTAACTGTCGATTAATTCTTTTTCAACAAAAATCTCTGTTTGCATTTTATACATAGCACAGCTTTTTAAATCCCACAACACGGGATTAACCATGCTCAGCATCTGATTTGTCTTGTTTTCGCCAACTTTTATGATAACATCGTTTTTACTCTCAATAACTTTTTCACCATTATCAGTAAATAAAGTTTGAACTACAGTGGCTTTTGTTTCGTTGATTTTTGCGCTGTAAATTGTTGTTTCAACATTAACAGACCAATCGTTGTCGCTTGTTTTCACAGGATTAACATATGTTCCCCAAACGTCTACTGCAATGTCATTTGTGACTATCAGCCATACATCACGATAAATTCCTGCGCCTTCATACCACCAGCCCTCAAGATCTTCATTTTCTATCTTAACAGAAATTGTTTGCATCGAATCATCTAAAAGATAAGGAGTGATATCCATGTAAAAGCTATTATACATGCTACTATTTTCTCCTGCAAGATGCCCATTGCACCACACTGTAGTTTTTTGACCAGCTCCATCAAAAAGCAAAACAACTCTACTTCCGTCAATGTCACATGGAAGTTTGAAATGTCTTCGATACCATGCTGTTTTTCTTTCGAGACTTCCAGCAGTTTCGTTGAATTTGCTATCTACATCACCGGCGATTACATAATCGTGTGGTAAATGAACTGTCTCAAAATCTCCATCATAATAAGTTGCTCTAGCAACTCCACGCCCATTTTTTGCTTTGCTGTGCATGTATGAATCAAATTTTCCGATTACAGGGGTAGTCTCGTATTCACCTAGTGCGAATTTCCAACCGTCGTTGAGAAGAAGTTTTTTTCTTTCCATATTGAGCCTCCAAAAATAGTTTTTAATTAACCGTTTAATTCTTTAAATGCTTCGACCATTGCTATTATATTTTCAGGTGGTACATCAAAGGCTAGTGCATGGGTAGGAGCTACGATATAACCTCCGTCTTTATATAAAACCTTGCAAAGACGTTTTACTTCTTTTTTAACTTCATCAGGAGTGACATAAGGTAAAACTTGTTGCGTGGAAACACCGCCCCAAAATGAAAGCTTATCACCATATTTTCCTTTTACTAATTCAACATCATACACCTCAGGTTGAAATGTTTGATAGCAATCTAGACCAATCTCTATAAGGTCTGGGAAAATATCAATGCAATCTCCGCATGAGTGTTGAAAAACTAAAAGCCCTTTGTCTTTGACTTTTTTGTACATGCGTTTCATCTGAGGCATTATGAAATTCCTCCAATGTTCACGTCCCATAATAAGCCCTTTTTGTTGACCCCAGTCATCTCCGAAGTATATACCATCAAAGTCATATTCTAAAACAACATCGAGAACTTTGCAATTGTAGTCACAAATTTTTTCAAAAAACTCTAAGGTTTCATCTGGGCAAGCTACCATAGACATCAATACATTTTCCATTCCTGAAATTGACCAAGCTCTCTCAAACATAGAAAATCCAATACCGTACATTCTAAAACGGTCATCAGTATCTTTATCTTTTGTAATCTCTTCACACTCTGCGCGAAGTCTTACCTCGTCAAAAACAGGGAATTCATATGAATAATCCTCAAAATCTTCTATCAAATTTTTTTCAGGCAAACCTATGTCTTTGTCTGCCCCGTTTCTGTTCCAAACTACTCCAAACTCATCTTTATAAAATCCAGGTCTATCAGTTAATTCAGTAGGCCAACCCCAGTATTGTGTGTACTTTATATATGAGCCAAGCTTATCGACGATATCAGGGTCTTTTGTGTAATTTATCAAGTTATCTATTGCTTGTTGAGTAAAATCTAAATGATATGGGATTTTTGGTGTGTTTTTATGATTTAGTGCGTCAATGATTATTTGTCTGCGTGTCATAAACAAACTCCTTAAAAATAATAAATTACTTGAATTATACATCTTATAAGTGTATAATAATAGCAGTAAAAGTTCTAAAATTAGTTATTTTGTTCACAGGAGAAAAAATGAATGAATTATATATCATATGATATTGAAAAATTACTAAAAGATTTACATATTATATCAAAGTGTAGGGTAGCTTATTTTGATAGAAACTATAAAGAAATTTTTGCTTTTCCATCGAGGTTGTGTGAATTTTGCAAAAGTGCGAGAAAAATTTCTCAACTAAATGACAGGTGCAGAATGTCCGACTACAGTGCGTTTAAACGTTGCGAGGCAGATAAAAAGATAGTAATTTACAAATGCCATCTTGGGTTAACCGAGGCAATTAACCCCATTATTATCAACGACACAATTGAAGGGTATGTCATGTTAGGACAAGTAAGAGGCGAGGATAGTTTTGATATTTCAGAGATAAACTTAGCTTTAAGCGAGTTTAATCAAAGCTTCAAGAGCTATAGCTTTCACTATGAAGAATTACCCTTTATTGACAGAGAAAAAATGTATTCTATAGTCAATGTAGCAGGATTTTGTCTTCACAACGCTATCAACACTTATATTAACCAAGACAAAGGAAACACTCTAAAAAATAGAATAGACAAATACATATATGATAATATTGATAAAAATATCGACATCCCGACACTATGTCAAGAAATCGGATATAAGAAAACTAATTTTTATAAGGTAACAAAATCAATATATGGAATCACTATTGCTTCTCACATCAGAAAAATTAAAGTGCAAAAAGCGAAAGAATTGCTACTTCAAACAAACTTAAAAATAAATGAGATATCAACTTTGGTCGGCGAATATGACTACAATCATTTCACAAAATTATTCAAAACAGAAGTGAATTGCACTCCAAGAGAATATAGAAAAAACAATCTTGAAATGTATATTGATGAATAAGCAAAATTCACCAATTGATTTGTAAAAGAATTGAATTATCACATATTATTTAGAAAGGTATGGTTAACTATATGAAAAATTTATCATTAAACGGCGTTTGGAATGTTATTTACGACGACGGTAATATTGGCGTGACTTTAGGATATCAGAAAAAAGAAGTGTTTATGAATAACGTTTATTTGTCACAGCAAAATGTCCCATCTTGTTTAGAGGAAAAAAAACAAGACTATGAGGGTGTAGCTTGGTACTTAAAAACATTTGTTGCGCCTCCCGAAATGGAGAATAAATGTGTTCGCCTGCATTTTGGTGCAGTTAATTTCAGAAGCGAAGTTTGGGTAAATAATTGTCCAATAGGCGTTCATGAAGGAGGTTACACTCCTTTTGAATTCGAAATTGGCGATGTTCTAAAATACGGAGAAGAAAACTATATCACCGTAAGAGTTATCACTCCAATTATTACCAAAGAGATAATTATTGACGGATTGCAACGTGATGAAGCCCCACATTGGCGAGGTGCAATAGGTGGTGGAATTTGGCAAGATGTAGAACTAATAGCAAACGAAAACGAATATTTTAAAGATTTGTTTGTTCGAGGAAATATTCACACAGGCGATATAAAAATGACAGGTTTAGTCACAAATCCCTCACTAGCGACTACGACTAAAACACTTTCGCTTGATATCATTGATTTTAAAACCAATGAAGTTCTTATATCATATAGCGAAGAGTTTAACTCCTATTGTGGAGACAATGATTTTGATATTAATGTTAATTTAGAGTCCTTCAAATGTTGGTCTCCTGACGAACCCAATCTATATATCGCAAGTATAAAAATTGGAGATAGCGATGTTCAAAATGTACGCTTTGGATTTAAAGAATTTTCTGTTCATGGCAACAATTTCACGCTCAACGGAAAGCCAATTTACATAAAATCAGCTTTTTGTGAGGGCTTGTATCCTAACACTCTCTCCTACCCTGATGACCCCGAGATGATTAAAAACGAAATCCTTCTTGCAAAGGAAGCTGGGATAAACATGCTTCGTCCTTGGAGGAAGCCACAACTCAAAGAGGTGTATGACTTTGCAGATGAAATCGGTATGATGTACATAAGCTCACCACCGATTGAGTGCATGAAGCATTGGCCTAGTTTAACTCCTTACTTAGAAAAACGCATTATGAATGAAATTCACGAAATGATTATAAGAGACAGAAACCATGCTTGCATCATCATTTGGGAGCTGTTCAACGAAATTCGCAGACCTGAACTAGCTAGATACAAGCATAAAGCGTCTGTAATGGCAAGAAAATTAGATAGCACTAGACCTGTTATTGATGAATCGGGCGGAAATTCCGGTGGAGCAAACATCTACTTGCCTAATCAATCCGAGCCAACTCCTTTTAACGACATACATATTTATTCCGGAGCTTATATGTATGATGAGGCGTACAATAAAATCACAGGATTTTCAAAACAGGTAACAACAGGACTGAACAGTGTTGTTAGACAAGGTTTACTTTCAAATGTTACTGAAATAGGGTTTGGTAGTCCGGGCATGTTAACAGAACTTGTAGAAAAATACACAAAAGAAGGAAACCCTAAATCTCCAGATTATAGAAACTACCATGTTCTTTTAAAAGAATACAAAAGAGCTTTTGATAATCATGGTTTTGATGCAATTTATTCTAATGTTGACGAATTTTTCTCGGATGTTGAAAAACTACACGCACAAGCTAACCTGTTAATGACAGAAGCAGCACGTGTAAATGACATGGTTGCAGGTATTGGTATTCACGCTTTTACAGATGGCGACTGGGTCATCGGTGCAGGGCTATTAGATGTATACAGAAGACCAAAAGCAGCATATTACTCTGCGCAAAAAATATATCAAAACCAATACATTGCTATTAGAACTTCCTACGTTAATGCTTATGCAGGAAAGCCTATTGATGTATACTTTACTCCGGTAAATGATGAAGATACAATAACCGCAACTCTTGCATATGATGTTGTTGACTCAAACGGGTCCATAGTAATGCAAAATGAAATAGATTTTAGACTTGAACACGGAATTAACAACACTATAACAATAAATTTAGAAACTAACGAACTTTGTGGATTGTATGAAATAAATGCTAAGATAGATTCAAACGATTCGGTTATGTGTTATAATTCTTATAGAATTTGCATTTTACAAAAAAATGAATTAAATTTTGACAACATTGAAGTATACAGTTGCTATACCGATAATTCACTTGTTGAGTACTTAAAGTCTTTGGGTGTTACTGTCAAACCTTACAAATCTGGTGTTAAGGGAATTATCTTTTGTGGAGCAAAAATCGGTGAAACTTTGGAAAATGGTGATTTCATCATAGACAAACATACAATATCAGCTGTTGCAGACGATGTAGAAAAAGGTGCGGTTGCAATTTATCCCGAGTTTGACAAATATAATATGATGCGCGAAGGTATGTTCTTTAATCAGGACACATTACTTCCTTTTGACCTTAAAATGTTGTATACTCGAGGGTCATGGACTCCGTTTAATCGTTGTATCAAAGAAGATTGCTTTACAAAAGGACTCCCTACAAACATGATGATGGATAACCTATATCACAACATAGCTCCAAAAACTTCATTGGATATTAATGCAGGCGAATGGAGTGTCGGCGGTATTGGATATGACTACGAAAAAGACTTACATCATAACAACTATAGAGGAGTTGCAAAGCCTCATGCATTTGCTGATTTAGTTTCAAGAAAATATGGAAAAGGAACTTATGTATTATCTACTCTAAAACTAATTGAAAATTTAGATAAAGACGCATTTGCAGATACAATTATGAAAAACATCTTGAAAAATTTTAATAAATAGCTCAGTTTACAAATTGACGACTTGAGTTTTTGCAAAAAGGAATGATACTTAATATGATAAAAACAAATAGAAGCACTATCCTGTTAGATGGAGAGTGGAATATAATATACGATTACGGAGATTTTGGAGTAACATCAAAATACTATATAGCAGAAAATTTCTTTAAAACCGAATCTCTTGAACATATCATGGTTCCCTCTAGTTGGGAATGTGTCAAACCGAACTACGAAGGAGTTGCATGGTATGGAAAAAATATTATCGTACCTAAAGAGTTTGACGCAAACGAACTTAGCATTATTTTTGATTCAGTAAATTATAAGTGTGAATTATGGATAAACGGAATTGCTGTAAATTTTCACGAGGGCGGTTATGTTGGATTTACTTTTGAGGTAAGTGATTTTATAACATTTGGCGAAGAAAACTTTTTCTGCATCAGAGTAGTCAGTCCAATTATCCAGCAAGATATTCGAATTGATGGATTAGGACGAAATGACATGCCTCATTGGCGCGCTGCACTTGTTGCAGGAATTTATCAGTCCGTACGTTTAGAATCACACAGCAGTATTTACGTAAAGGACACGCTAATTGAAACAGATTATACTAATGGACAAATCACAGCAAATATTGATATCTTGAACAATACCTTGCAGATAAGAGACTGTGATATCACTGTTCTGATTATTGATGCCCAAAACGAAAGAGAAGTAGCTAGAACCACTCTAAAACATTCAGTAATTCAAGGAGAAGAAAAAATCAAAGTTAATCTTTTCGTAGAAGATTATAAACTTTGGAGCATAGAACACCCAAACTTATATTGGTGCAAGATAATTTTATCCGAAAATGATTTAGAACGAACTGACGAATACGCAGTTCGTTTCGGAATTCGAGGTATAGACTTTGATAAAGACGGATTCATTCTAAACGGCAAGCACATTTACATGAAAGGCGTTTTTAACGAAGATTTATTTCCCCACACTTTAGCTGTACCAGAATCAAAAGATTTTATATTAAAAGAGATAATGACAGCAAAAGAAGCTGGAATTAATTTAATACGACCATGGAGAAGGCCTCTTCCAACTGAAATTTATGATTTAGCAGACGAAATAGGTATGCTTTATGTTGGAGGAGTTGCCATTGAATGCATGAACTATTTTCCACAAATCACTCCCCATACACAATTAGATGTGGAAAGAGAATTTTGCGAAATGATTGTACGCGACAAAAACCATCCTTGTATTATCATTTGGGAATTGTTTAACGAAATACACAGAATGCCACTGAAAAGATTGAAACACAAAGTGTCAATTGCAGGCAGAGCGAAAGACCCTACTAGAATTATTCTTGACGAATCAGGGGGATTTGCCGGTGGAACAAACTTGTATCGCCCATATAGCAGTACTCCTGTTGTTATCAACGATATTCATAATTATCCCGGTTCTCCATTTTCTCAAGAAAAATATGACAAATTCACTAAAATTGCTTGTAAAGATTTTGATACCGAAGCAAACAAATTTACCACTCCTGTTTTTAACGAAAAACTAACAAATGTCTCTGAATTAGGCTATGGAAGTATGTCTGAGTTAGAGAGCAATTTAAATGAGTATTTAGAAAATGGAAATCCAAACACACCTGATTACAAATGCTGTCTAAGATTATACTCCTCGCTAAAAAAAGTTATGAAAGAAAATGATTTATTTAGTATATACCCAACTATTGACGATTATTGTAAGGCTACACAGCAAGTTCATTACGAGGGTAATAAATACATGCTTGAAGCTTGCAAACTCAACCCTCAAATCGGGGGCGTATTCATTCATGCTTTCGCAGACGGAGATTGGGTTATTGGAGCGGGATTAGTTGACATTTTTAGAAATCCAAAAAAACCATATTATGCAATTAAGGAATTATTTTCTGAATTATACTTAGCAGTTAGAAGCGAAAAACCTAATTATTTTGTCGGGGATACTGTCAAAATTAAAGTAGATGCAATTTCTGAAACAAACTTTGAAAATGCAGAAATATATTTATCTATCGAATGTGAAAATACGGTAATTTTCGAAAAAGCTATACTCACTGACATAGAAAAGGGGGTCAATGCGTTTGGAGTTTTCGAGACTCAAATTTCACAATCTGGAACTTATAATATCACAGTAAAGTGTAATAGTATTAAAAACAGTTACAAAATAATCGTTATAGATAAGATTGATTGGTCAGACAACTTAAACGAATTTGCTTTAGTAGACTCTCAAGGAAAATTAAAAGATTTTTTACATAGCAACAATGTAACCTTTGAAGATTTTACAATAAACACTGATATCAGCAAACCTGTTATCATTGCAGATACTTTGTGTGACGACACATCTGAAATATATGCAAAAGTAGCTGAATGGATTTCCCGAGGAGGTAAAGCAATCTACCTTGAAACACCAGATGGTATACCTTATGTCGGAAGAACAGGCAGAAAACAGAAGTATCATGCGCATGGCTCCATGCCTTTTGATTTAGATTTATCCTTTGGTTTAGGCTTGTGGATAGGAAAAAATCATATAGTTCGAGACTTTAAGTGGTTTGATGGGTTGCCAACCAACTGCATGATGGACAATAACTGGATGAATATTGCTCCTGTTAAATCATTTACAGACTACCAATCTGATTGGAATTGCGGTATGATAACATATGATTTTTTTGGAGGAGTAGACTTTCTACAAAATTATTACGGAGTTTCAGAAGTTTACAGTGCATCGAATATCATTGATATTAAACATGGAAAAGGTGTAGCTACAATAACTACACTAAAAATCACTCCAAAAATAAATTCAGATCCTTTCGCACAAAGAATACTATACAATATATGCAAAAAATAAAAACGGAGGTTTTATGAATGAAAATAAGCGATATAATTGTACATAAAATCAGCGCAGATTTAGAAACCCCCTTTATGTTTTCACAAGGATGGGTTACAAAAAGAAGCTCTGTAATAGTAGAAGTAGTGGGAGAAGATGGAACGAGTGGATTTGGTGAATGTTTATGCCATGGGCAACAATCTCCTCATCTAGCAGCTACATTTATCGAACATTGCTATATAGAAGAAGTTATTGGCAAAGAAAGCTTGGATGTAGAGGTTATCTGGGAGCAACTTTATAATAAATCTCGTCCGTTTGGTCAACAAGGAATTGCTCTTAACGCATTGAGTGGGCTAGATATTGCTCTTTGGGATTTAAACGGAAAACAGCTTAATCAGCCGATTTGCAGATTAATTGGAGGTAAATTTAGAGATAAACTTACTGCTTATGCTACTGGTTTCTACAGAATAGAGGGAGGGGTTTACCCACAAGATGCAGTCAAAGAAGCCTTAAATTATAAAGAAAAAGGTTTTAAAGGCATGAAGCTTAAAGTAGGTTTTACTCCTGAAAAAGATATAGAATATATTCGAGCAGTAAGAAAAGCAATTGGCTATGACATAATGTTAATGGCAGACTTCAATGCTTGTTACAGCCAAGCTGATGCAAGAAAAATTATTTTGGAATTGGAACAGGAAAAAATATTTTTTTGGGAAGAATTGCTAACTCCTGAGGATATCCAAGGATATAAAGCTTTAAGAAATTTGACGGGTTCTTTCCTTGCCGCAGGTGAGGAAATATTTGGTAAAATAGCTATAAGCAAATGGCTTGAAAGTGGTGCTATTGATATATATCAACCTGATGTATGCTCTAGCGGTGGATTTACCGAATGTAAAAAAATGGCAGCTATTGCACAGGCATATAACACTGCTATCATGCCTCATGCATGGGGCTCAGGAATAGGTCTTGCAGCTGCGCTTCATTACATAGCATCGCTACCGCCTACACCATTTTGCGCTACACCTAGCGAACCATTCCTCGAGTTTGATCAATCTACTCATCCATTTAGGACTGATTTGATAAATAACGGAATTAAATTTGAAGATGGGTATATTTATGTTCCTGACAAACCAGGGTTGGGTATCGAAATCAACAGAGATATTCTTGAAAAATTCAAGGTAAATTAAAGCCTGTAAAAAAGTGATTAATAAAGGAGAATAAGTATGTATTTACATTCTATTAACGGAAATTTAATTCAAGGAAATGGTGCAATTCAATCAGTATACAATCCTGCAGACGGCGAAGTTTTAGCTACATATAATTCTGTTGATGAACTTCAATGTACCGAGGCTTTGCAGTCAGCTGAAACAGCATTTAAAACTTGGAAAAAAACATCAATCGCTGAACGTGAAATGAGTATTTTAGCATTTAGAAATGAACTTATAGAACAAAAAGATGAATTGGTAAAACTCTTAATGCTTGAAACAGGAAAGCCGCTTGGAAATGCAACATATGACTATGACATGTTGATTGACTGTCTTTTTTATTTCAACGAAGAGAACAAAAGACTTTGTGGAAAAGTAATTCCAAACGCAAACGGAAGCCATTTAAACATTATTGAACATATTCCTTTAGGTGTAGTAGTTGGGTATTTGGCTTGGAATTTCCCAATTCTTAATTTAGGATATAAACTAGGTCCAATCCTTGCATCTGGTTGCACATGTGTGCTAAAGCCATCTTCCCTTACTCCGTTGACATCAATGAAAATAGGAGAAATAGCACAAAAGCATTTTCCAGCAGGAGTTGTTAATATTATCTCAGGACCTGCAAGTTTGATTTCAAAAACACTTAACTCAAGCCCAATCCCTAAGATGATGACTATGATAGGCTCTAGCAATGCTGGAAAAGATGTCATTAAAAACAGCTGTGATTATTTGAGGCACTACTCTCTTGAGTTAGGAGGCAATGCCCCTGCTGTAGTAATGAAAGATGCAGATATTGAAAAGGCAAGCTTTTTTGTTTGCGATTTAAAATACGGAAATGCAGGACAGATTTGCGTCACACCTAACAGGGTATTTGTTCATGTTGACGTGCTTGATGATTTTGTTGCAAAAGTTAAAGATTTCGCAGAAAAAATTATCCTAGAAGTTGGCGACGATAGTAACAGGGTGTTAATGGGACCTATTTCAAGTTTCAGTGCAATGCAAGATATGGTAACTTTCGTAGAAGATGCAGTGGAAAAAGGAGCAACTCTTGTAACAGGTGGAAAGAGCACTGGTAAAGGATATTTCTTTGAACCAACTGTTCTTTTAAATGTTACTGCAAGCATGAAAGTTTACACCGAAGAAGTATTCGGTCCAATTATGTCAATCATACCTTTTGATGATAACGATGATATTGTCGCCCTTGCCAATGACACTGAATATGGTTTAGCAGCTTATGTTTTTACAAACGATTTAAACAGCGCACTATATTTAAGTGAAAATATTGACGCAGGCAGTGTCAGTGTTAACGAACCATTATATGCTTTTAACCTTCCACATGGTGGCCTAAAAGAAAGTGGAATAGGAAAAGATTGTTCTTCATATAGTCTTGAAGAATACTATTACGTAAAACGCAGATCAATTAAGCGTCCATAAACATTTTCTTTACTAAATCTTAATGAACAACTCAAAAATAGATTTCGTGGCGTAATTTTTCTAGCTTAAAATAACCAAACCAGTATAGTCCACGCCTGTCCGAAATCCATCGATTTTTTACAAAATTTACGGGGCTGTCGCAATAAGGGAATTTCTCGTAAAATTGCATAAACTGAATTAGATA
>CAYJBU010000048.1:0-10459 GCA_964368155.1 uncultured Eubacteriales bacterium
TTTATTTTTATCTGTTGTTATCGTCTTTCAACACGCTTAGCACTTAGAAACCCACATTTCGCTTTAGAAACGGGTTCGTATTTGTTCCTAGTGACTAACTAATACAACTCTTTTTTCCTGTATTGTGAAGGGGTTAGTTTGACGTCTTCTCTAAATCGTTTTGCAAAGTAGCTTGCACTTTCAAAACCGCACAGTTTTCCAATTTCATCAAGCTTTTTACCACTGTATCTCAAGTAGTGTTTAGCCTTTGCTATGCGTATTTTTTTAAGTTGCTCAAGCGGAGTAATACCACAGTTTTTATTGTAATATTTACACAGAGAAAACCTGTTAAGATTAACACAGTTTGCAATGTCATCGAGCGTAATTTGCAAATGGAAATTATTTTCCATGTACCTTTGCACCTTAGTTTCGATTTTTATAAATGGTTTAAAAACTTCTTCTAGTATTCGAATTAACCAGCCATATCCACTGACAGACCTACTTTGAGCAGTGCTGTTTCCCTGACACAATTCATTTAATTCTGTAAGCGAATTTTCAATAAAATCATCTACCGTAAATGTAAAATAATTTTGCACTTTATAGTAATTTAAGACTTCATCGCAACCATAAAATGTGAGCCACGAAGTCCTGAATGTTTCTCCACAAGAAAAATATTTGTGTGGTACTTTTCTTCTAAAAAACACCCCCTGATTTTTTTCAAGAATGTAATTGACTCCATCTATTTCAAAAGTTCCTTTGCCCTCACTCACCCATATAAACTGATGTTCTGTAAATCCATCGTCTCTATACACATTAACTTGCCTGTGGTTGATTGCAACACTCATTAGAACAAATGGCAAAATCCCTCTTAACTCTTTATCTATTTCGTTGAACATAATGCAATATCCTTATAATAATACAATAAAATATGATTGACTTGAAGTGCTTTTAGCAATATAATAATAGTACATAATTTATTTTTTGTCAATGCTTTTCGGTAATTTAGCATGATTTCACATTAATATTATTGAGTTTTCAATTTAATGAAAACACTGAATTTATCACCGATTAGCAACATAAGACAAAGCATTATAGGTCACGAAAAAGAAAGGTATGGTTTTAAAACATGAAAAAAGTTAAAGTTGCACTTGTTGGATGTGGAGGAAGAGCAGGAGTACACATCAATAGTTTGTTGGAAATGGATGACATTGAAGTAGTTGCAGTTGCAGACCCTGTTGAGGAGCGCCGTAATGCAGCAGCTGAAAAATTTGGTTGCAAACGCATTTATAAAGATCACACAGAACTTTATGCAAACGAAAACAGCGACACAATGGACTGCGTTTTCATTTCTATCGAGCCAACAGCTCACACAGATACAGAAACAAAATTAATCGAAATGGGAATTCCATTCTTGGTTGAAAAACCAATGACTCTTGACATTAATCAAGCAAGAGAAATTTCAAAAGCAATTGACGAGAAAAAATTAGTCACAGCTGTTGGATTCCAAGACAGATATCTTGACTTAATGGATAAAATTAAAGAAGACTTGCCTAACCACAAACAAGGCGGATTAGTATACGGCGCATGGGTCGGTGGAATTCCCGGTGTTTGGTGGTGGCAAAAGAAAACAGACTGCGGTGGACAATTGGTTGAACAAAACATTCACTTGCTTGACGGCTTGAGATATCTTTTTGGCGAACCACTTTCTGTATATGCTACTTGCACAACAGGCATAGTTAAAGCCGGTGTTGATGCAAAACCTGAGTACGACACAGACGACCATTCAACAGCTGTTATCAGATTTAACAACAACGTTACAGCAACAGTAGTAAGCGCTTGCTACACAAAAGGCGGACTACATAAAAACGGCCTAGTTGTTACTCTTGACGATGTTGTATATGATTATCGCCTAAGAAACAACCTAACAATCAAAACAAAAGGTCAAACAATTGATGTTATGAGAGGCGTTGACCAAAGTTATCTAATGGCTCGTGATTTCATTGATGCTGTTATTGAAAACAATCCTAACAAAGTTCGTTCATCATACCAAGATGCTCTTAAATCTTTGGAATTGGGCCTTGCTGCTAACGAATCAATGGAAAGCGGAAAAGTTATTTACTTTAACTAATTATTAAATGAAAATTACTCTTGTCATTCTATATGCTGTGCATGACAAGAGTTATCTTTCAATAATTTTGCTTGCACAGTGGCAGATTGGAGTAATAGTTTGAATCAAGTTTCAGACTAATAACTCTAAAATTGTAATGCTCTTATCATTCCTTTCACTTCGCATGATAAGAGTCACACTTTTCATTATATTTTGTGCCGATGCGAAGCGGCGGAATGGAGCATTAATATGAAACTTTGTATACCTGTCCCTTGTTTTTTTAAAGGGGATTTTGTTGAAGCGATTTATAAAATTCACGAGCTTGGCTACGACGCAATTGAAACTTACAACTGGAAAGCTTTTGATTTAGACGCAGTAAAAAAAGCATGTGACGAAACAGGAATTAAATTCCTTAGCATCTGCACAAGCGAATTCAGAATGACTGACCCTCAATTTAGACAAGCATGGCTTGACGGACTCGAGGAGAGTTGCGTAGCTGCTCAAAAATTAGGCGTTAAAAAAATGATTACACAAGTAGGTCCTGACACAGGTGCTCCACGCGAAGAGCAACATCAATCAATTGTTGACTGCTTGAAAGAAGCGTTGCCAATCCTTGATAAATATGATGTTACTATCATGCTAGAGCCTCTTAACACCTATGTTAACCACCCAGGTTATTATCTGTGGTCTGCTATTGAAGGCTTTGATATAATTAGAGAAGTTAATCATCCGCTTGTTAAAATCATTTATGATATTTATCATCAACAAATCATGGAGGGAAACATCATCCCTGCTGTCACTAAAAATCTTGACTGCATTGCACACCTTCATTCTGCAGGACATCCTGGAAGAAATGAGTTGCAATATGGCGAATCTGATTACAAAAACATTTTCAAAGCAATTGACGAAGCTGGCTACGAGGGCTATTGCGGTTTGGAATACAGACCTTTACTTGACCCAATCGAAAGCATGAAAATTGCAAAAGAAATTTACGGCTAATATCAATAATACATTAAAACAAGGGTGCAGTTCATAAAGAGCTGCACCCTAATTTTTTATTGAAATTCTGATAAATATAAATCATACGCTTTTTGGAAGTCTGTGTCAATACTTGAATCTCTGCAAACTCCGATGAAATGTCCGTCTAAATATGCAACATAAGACTCGCCAGCCGCATAATATGAAACCACTTCTTGACTACCATCATAGTAATCGTATGTTATTTCAAGCGTTGGTTCTTCATCATGTTCAAGCATGTAAACATCTTGAGTGACTATAGCGATAACAGCAGTATAGAAACCGGTTGTAACATCTTTATAAGTAACATCAAATCCGTTTGCCTTTACACTATAATCGTACTCTGTATGGTCTTCAGTAGTTTTCTCTTCATTAATAGTTCTAGCGAAATCCATTTCAAGAGTTTCGTCTTTGTAATCAATTGTAAGGAAATCCACTTCCATAATCGGAGTAATATAAAGATATCCTGATCTCAACCAACTAAGTGTTGCGTTTGTGAAAAGCTCTAAATCTACTGCTGGTAATTGATAAATCGTGCTTGTGTCTCCGTCTGCAATAATGTATCTATTTCCATTTTCAATTTTTTCACTAATCACAAGGGTATGTTCGCCTTCATTTATTCCATATTCCATTACTACAATCGGATTATTAAGACCATATTCTTCTAAATCTTCTTCTGTGGCATTTAGAACTGCAATGTCGTTCAAGGAATAATCCTCTAGTTCAAGAGTCATATTGTCTAAGCGGTCAATCGCTGTGTCAACAGGAATTTCAAATGGTTCGACCATCATTCTGTCGTATGTCTCTTCGTCAAACACAATTTCAACAGGCTCAGGGAAGTTGCTTCCTGAGAAATTGATGTAAGTCATAATCGAATAAGCCTGCTCGCCTGTCTCAGCATTTATCATAATTTCATTGTAAGAGAAACCTCTAACATTTTCATTAACAATTGTTTGGAAAAAGTCGTCAACACTTGCAATGTAAACCATGTCGTCAACCATAACATATCTGCCTGTACCAGACCCACCTTGCGAACCAATGGTAATTTCTATATCGTCTTCGCCATCAAAAATCAGTTTAACATCAACTTTTTCATCGCCTACAAGACCATATTCCTCCAAATCACTAACTTCGCCAATATCCCTTGTCGACTTTAATGTCAACAATTTTTCGATTGAAGTACCCACAGTAGCGAGCGCATCGTAGTTTTCATATCCCTCAAACACATAAGTATCGGAATATTCATCTTCTTTTGCAGGCGTTCTGTTAACAATCATTTCGCCCAAAGAGTTCGTAATCTCAATTCTCTCCAACCCGTCAACCTCACGAGTGATAATATCAGTGGTTGGTGTAGCCGAGGCTACACTCGAGGGTTCTTCTTCGGTTTGTGTCGGAGGGGTCATTAACAAAATCGTTATCCCTCCGCCTAAAACTACCAGCACAACAAATGTGATGATAATATATTTCAAAGTATTTTTCATTTTGTGTCCATCCTTTTTGAATGTGAAACCCATTCACATTGACTTTGCAGGGTTGCTATTGTTTATAGAATTACAAGTGTCTTCTTCTAAGGAATACAACAAGTCCAAGAACCAAAATAATTACAGGAACAGCAATTGTGAAGATGTTAAACCCTACCATTTGGATAGTCGCCATAGTAGTGATAATATCCACAACATTAGTTTCTACGCTTTCAACGTAAATCCCAAGATTTCCGTCGCTTACTTTAGTTGCATATCTTAACATTGTAATCATATAATCTCTGTTTTCAAAAGCTGAAGTTCCGATGAAATCATTAAGCAACGACATTGCATCGCCCACAAGCATTACACTCGTTTGGGTGTTGTCACCTTCAATATTATTGTATCTGTAAGCAAGTGCAGAAGTCACGTAGCTTGCTGTTTCTGGATTTTCAGCTGCAGCAGTGCTTGTTGCTAAATATGAAGTAGAAGAACTTTCAAGCAAAGCTTGTGTTGCTATATCATTGTTTGCTTCGAATAGAAACTCAATTGGAGAAGAAGAAACTGCAACGAGGTTAGAAAAATCGTTTTCTACAAAGAAATCTTCATTTTCGTTTACAAAAACTAAGTCTGGATACATAAAATAATTTTGTGTATCAGTTTCAGTAACTGCTCCTTCACCGAGTTTCAGTCCCCAGTCAGCTAGCAAAGCGTCAATGTTTGGAGTGTCTGCTTGTGTAGGATTAGCAGCTACTAATAATAACTTATCTGTGTATCTGTCGTCTAAAAATTCTTCAATTTTTACAATCTCATCATTTGCATAATCGGTGTTAGGTGCAGGAATCATAAGAACTCTTGCATCATCTGGAATTGGTTCTGTTAATAAGTTAAACTCAACAACCTCAAATCCGTTGTCTGTCAATAATTGATCAAAAGCAGCTCTGGATTCTGCTGGCAAACCCTCTTCATGACCTGTCGCTACCGCAACAACAGGAACAAAATCAAGATTTACAATGTGAACTGCATTTGCTAGCGCTCCGTCAACCATAGAGAATGTGTGAATCATGCCTGTGTTTTGGTCTTGGCTAACTGCAAACATATCTTCAACTGTTAAAATTTTATATCTTGCATCAGTTCTAACAAGAACCATACCTGTGCTTAAACCATCACTTGCATACTCTGAAATCAAAGTAGGCTCTAAATCCGGGTCTGCATATCTTACAGAAATTTTGTCATAGTTAGCCTCTTGCATTTTAAATGCAATACTTGCTACTTGGCTGTATTCTATGTTGTAGCTACTCGAAAATAACATATTATTGATATATTCTTCTTCCGTACCTACAAGAATAATCTCTGTTTCCATTGTAGCTGCTGTTGCTGTTTCTGACGCAGTGTCAGAAAGTGTATTCATTTTTGTGGGAGTTAAATCCATATCCATTGATGGGTATCTTTCAGTTAATATAGATACCACAACGTTTAAACCGATTATTACAGCGAGAAACAATACAATAAAAATTGTCGCTACAGAACCGTGTTTAAATTTATTTGAACCAAAAAGTTTTTTCATTTTAAACCATGCCTTTCTTGTTAATAAAATCAGTTCCAACGACGACTTTCAAGTTTTCTCGAAGTCAAGAAAACAAAAACTGCTGTTACACTTAAAAAGAATACCGAGCTTGAAATGCTGAATATTCCTCTTGTAAACACATCGTATCTTGCATTAAAGCTCAACCAAGAAATAACGTCTCCAATAAAACCACCTGCTGAACTTGCAATTCCATCCATCAACATCAAAATCATTGCAACAACAAAAGTTCCAATTGCAGCTATAACTTGACTAACTGTTAAACTGGAAATGAAAACGCCTATTGATACCATTGCTGCACCATAAAGTAAAGTTCCGATGTAATTTCCCATGATAACACCCCAAGGAGGTGTTGAAAATGAGTTCATAGCAAACGCAGGAGCAAGTCCTCCTAAAGTAGTAGCAATAAAATAAACTCCAAAAGCAGCCAAAAATTTACCGATTACGATTGAAGTAACTCCAATCGGAGCAGTGATTAAAACTTGGTCTGTTTTATTTTTTCTATCCTCTGACATTGTTCTCATTGTGATAATTGGAATAATCATCAACGAATACATAAACATTTGATTAAACACGTAAGTTACATATGCCGAAACGCCTGTCATCATAATTTGATAGTAACTGAATCCATATAAAGCTGCTAGAACAGCTACGCAAACATAACCTACAGGAGATAAAAAGTAGGATTTTAATTCTCTTTTAAAAATAGCAAACATGTTAAACTTCCTCCTCTTCGTCATCACTTATTTCGACTGCTTCACTGTCAGCACTCTCGCTCTCGACAACTTCATCATCACTTTCGTCTTCGTCATATTCCTCTTCATATTCATCTGTTTCACTATTAATCGAAGGAGCAACATAGTCTGTTCCTGTCAATTTCAAGAAGACATCTTCTAAAGTGAGGTCGGTATTTTTAGACGAAAGTAAAGGCCAACCATTTCTTGTTAACAAAGCAAAAAGGTCACGTCTAATGTCAACATCTTCTTTCGCTTCTATTTCATATTCATAAACGCCATTTTCTTTTTCACCAAAAGAAGTTACGTCCACAACATCTTTGATTGTGCGAAGTGCATGAAGAACAGCTCTCTCTTCGCCTTCAATTCTTGCGATTATTTTGTGCTCTGAAGATAAATCTCTTGCAAGTTTATCAGCAGTTCCGTCTGCCACTAAGTTGCCTTTATTGATAACCAAAATTCTTTCGCAAACAGCTTGAACTTCAGGAAGAATATGCGAACTTAAAATAACAGTGTGGCTTTGCCCTAGTTTCTTAATCAAATTTCTAATCTCGATGATTTGTTTCGGGTCAAGGCCAACAGTAGGCTCGTCCAAAATCAAAACAGGCGGATTTCCGATTAAAGCCTGAGCTATTCCAACTCTTTGGCGATAACCTTTAGATAAGTTTCCGATAATTCTGTTGTATACATCGGTAATTTTTGTAATCTCGCAAATTTCTTTAATGTGCGCTTGCTTGTTGATGTTAACTTTTTTAAGTTGATAGATGAAATTCAAATATTCTTTAACTGTCATATCCATGTAAAGTGGAGGAAATTCCGGAAGATATCCAATCATAGCTTTAACTCCGTTTGGATCTTCTAGTGTGTTTTTGCCCATTACCTCTACTGTTCCACTTGTGCTAGACAGATATCCTGTAATGATGTTCATCGCCGTTGATTTACCTGCTCCATTCGGACCTAGAAATCCGACAACAGTGCCTTCTTCAATTGTGAAGCTAACATTGTTGAGTGCAAGGTTGCTACCGTAACTTTTGGTAAGGTTTTTGACCTCGATCATAGTTTGACCTTCCTTTCGATATAAGCCGCAATTTAATAGTTTGATGCTAAACTTAAGCTTTCATAAAATTATGTAAACCACCGAACATCTTAAGTTTACTCCCTCTGTTTTGACATTTTGCTATTATATCATAAATTTATTTGTAATAAAAGTATTAGCACTATAAAATTTAATACATATATGTGATAAACTTGTGAAAATTAAAAGATAATATAGAAAATTTATTCATAATCACTCCAAAACATCTTCACTTTCAGTTAATTTCGTGTTATAATTTCTCAAAAGGGGGGCTTTCATGGCTTACATCGTTCCATTCAAACGTAACTCAGATTTATTTGACGGCTTGTTTTTAACAGACACACAAAACGGGTTTACTCTGCATTGTAAAGTTAAAACCCTAAAATATGAAACTCTAGTAATTTTGCCCGAGGAAAAAGCAGTTTCAGAGGGTGAAATAGTTTGCACATATATAGATGAAAACTGCGAAATAACTAAAATTTTTACTAACCTAATAAACAATCTCAAAAGCAAAGACGGCGTTTTTGTGATTAACGACAAACTCACTATCGACGAGATTAACCAATGTTTTTCAACTAAAAAACTAAAAATCATCAGCGGTTTGAATTCATATGAGACAGCTTTATTACGAAATGAGCACTTTGTTGAAATGAAATTAATCGCACTAAACTTGGAGAAATAATTTGAACGCTATTTATATTCATGTACCGTTTTGCCCAAAAAAATGCCCCTATTGTGACTTTTACTCACTTGCTTATTCTTCTGATTTAGCCTCACAATTCACAAAAGAAACTATTAGAAGACTTGAAAGCACCCACGATATAATCGACACGCTTTACTTTGGGGGAGGAACCCCGTCTCTTTTAGGAAGCGAGAAAATCAACGAAATCATCTCTGCTGTTAATCTATCTAGCAGTGCTGAAGTCACACTTGAAAGTAACCCTAACATCGTTTTTACAAACTGGCAAAACACGAAAATCAACAGGCTTTCTTTGGGAGTTCAATCTGTCAACGAAAGTGAATTAAAATTCCTCGGACGCACGCATAATGCCGAAAAAGCAAAAAAATGCATTGAAAGCGCAAAAAAAGCAGGGATTAGCAATATTTCGCTGGATTTGATGATTGGTTTACCTGAGATGACTCTTTCTTCATTGCTTAAATCTATTGATTTTTGCGAGGAGCAGGGGGTTAATCATGTTTCTTCTTACATATTAAAAGTTGAAGAGGGCACTCCCTTTCACGAAAAAAATCTCAATTTGCCCGAAGATGAGCGCATTTCTGAGCAATATCTTTTCATGACCAAAGAGCTTGAAAAGCGTGGATTTATCCAATATGAAATAAGCAATTTTTGCAAAAAAGGTTTTGAAAGTCGCCACAATTTAAAGTATTGGAACTGCGAAAACTACTTGGGTTTAGGCGCAGGGGCGCACTCTTTTTTAGACGGAAAAAGGGCTTATTTCCCACGTGATTTAGACTATTACCTTTGTGGAAACGAGGCGATTTTCGACAGTGACGGCGGAGATATCGAAGAATTTTTAATGCTTAAATTAAGGCTTAAAAAAGGTATTTCTAAAAGCGACTGTGATAAGTTTTCCGCAACTTTATTTTCAGAATTAAAAAAACAAGCACAAAAAATCCCCTCACATCTTATGAAATGCGAGGGAGATAGCATCAATTTAACCAAAGAGGGATTTTTGCTCTCTAATCCGATAACTTTAAAACTGCTTGAGATTTTATGAGCCATATTTCTTTTCTCTAAGCCTGTTTTTAAGACCTTCAATTATAATTAACTTAGCTTTTTCAGCTTGTTTTGTCGTTGCCTCGGGTACTCCTTTCAGTGGAAGGGGTATGCCGAGTTTTTTATATTTTTCATTTCCCATGCTGTGATAAGGCAGAATTTCCAGCGCTTTTATATTATCAAGGTCGCCCAAAAAACATCCCATTTTTAGAAGATAATTTTCATCGTCGGTGACACCTGGAACTAACACGTGCCTAATCCAAACATCTTTTTTAATCTCGTTTAGATAATTTGCAAATTCTAAAATATTTTTATTGCTTTGACCAGTCAACTCACGGTGCAATTCATCGTCGATGTGCTTAATATCAAGCAAAACTAAGTCGCAAACTTTCATTAAATCATCAAATTTATCTCGTGTTTTCTCAGTAAAGGTAATTCCCGAAGTGTCTACACACGTATGAATTCCAGCTTGCCTACATTCTTTGAAAAGTTCAGTCACAAAGTCGATTTGAACCAATGGCTCTCCACCAGTCACTGTTATTCCACCATCTTTTACGAAAGATTTGACAGACTGAAACTTTTTTAGTATGTCTTCAACGCTCATCAAATTACCGACATTATTCTTCCATGTGTCGGGATTGTGACAATATTTGCATCGAAGAGGGCAACCCTGTAAAAAGACCACAAAACGCAGACCAGGCCCATCTACAGTGCCAAATGATTCAGTTGAATGTACATAAGCTCTCACTTGGTGACCTTGTCAC
>CAYJBU010000048.1:10559-15772 GCA_964368155.1 uncultured Eubacteriales bacterium
CCTTGTCACGTCTGCCGAACAAACTTTTTACAGTTATTCAGTTTGCTTCCCGTGACTTTACCTTTCATTCTCAATTAATCGGTTTCCGAGTTCTCTTCTTTTGAGCCTATTCCAGAATGGAAAGTACGTGAAATAACATCGTCTTGTTGCTCTTTTGTTAATTTATTAAAATTCACTGCATAACCAGAAACTCTGATTGTAAGCTGAGGATATTTCTCAGGATGAGCCTGTGCATCAAGAAGTGTTTCTTTTGTAAATACATTTACATTTAAGTGATGACCGCCTTTTTCGACATAGCCATCTAATAATTTAACTAGGTTGTCAATTTGTTGGTCGTTTGCCATAATGTTACTCCATTCCGTCGCACTAATTGCTAGTGTGCGACTTTACTGTTTTGAAAGGCAGTATCAATTGCTCCAACCTTTCAATTTTGTTTGTTCGAGAAGAGCAAGCACTCTCCCCAACTTCTATTCATAAATCTACTGATATTTTATTATTGTTCTTCTTCAATTAACTCAGTCGGTTGCGCGCAAGCACCATTTTTTGAACAGTCAGTGGATTTCACCGTTTGCACCCGAACTTCACCGGCTTCGTCATCAACTTTTATGCTGACTCTGCCTGTGCCTTTTTTGAACATTTCGTCAAGCAGCTCAACAATTTCATCTATTTTTTTGTCATCAGACATTTAAATTTCCTCTTTCAATTTGTCTAAATCCAACTCTCCCATGAACACCTTGTCATCTTTGCCAAGCGCGCCTGGAACAATCGAGAAAGTATTTGAAATTCCGTCTTGAGCGTGTCTAAATGGCAATTTTGCAACAGATGCCAAAGATGCAACTGCTCCTGAATTGTCTCTACCATGCATCGGATTTGCACCAGGTGCTAGAGGAACTCCCATTTTTCTTCCGTCAGGTGTGTTTCCAGTTTTTTTGCCGTAGACAACATTTGATGTTATTGTCAAAATCGACATTGTTGGGAAACTTTTTCTATAGGTGTGATATTTTCTAATTTTGTCCATAAATCTACGAACAATCATAACCGCAATATCATCAACTCTGTCATCATCATTTCCGTATTTCGGGAAGTCTCCCTCTGTCTCATAATCTGTCACAATTCCGTCTTCATCACGAATAACTTTAACTTTTGCGTATTTAATCGCACTGAGCGAATCTGCTATAACGGAAAGTCCAGCAATTCCTGTTGCAAAATATCTTTTTACATCTCTGTCATGAAGTGCCATTTGTACTCTTTCATATGCGTATTTATCATGCATATAGTGAATTATATTCAAAGTATTTACATAAAGCCCTGCAAGCCATTCCATCATGTCATCGAATTTTGACATTACGTCATTAAATTCAAGATATTCGCCTTCTACAGGTCGATATTTCGGCCCTACTTGAATTTTTAAAACTTCGTCAACTCCGCCATTTATCGCATAAAGCAAGCATTTAGCGATATTTGCCCTCGCTCCGAAAAATTGCATCTCTTTACCAATTCTCATTGAGCTTACACAGCAAGCAATTGCGTAGTCATCGCCGTGAATAACTCTCATCAAATCATCATTTTCGTATTGAATAGAAGAAGATTTGATTGACATTTTTGCACAGTATTTCTTGAAATTATTTGGTAACCCTGTTGACCACAACACTGTTAAATTCGGCTCTGGCGCTGGACCTAAATTGTCAAGAGTTCTTAAATATCTAAATGAAGTTTTTGTTATCATGTGTTTTCCGTCAACAGTCAAGCCGCCAATAGATTCAGTAACCCATGTTGGGTCGCCTGAGAAAAGCTGATTATAGTCACTTGTTCTTGCAAACTTAATCAATCTCAATTTCATAATAAAATGGTCAATAAACTCCTGTGCTTCAGTCTCTGTTATCACTCCATTTTTTATATCTCTTTCTATATATATATCTAAAAATGTTGAAGTTCTTCCCAAACTCATAGCTGCGCCGTTTTGCTCTTTTACAGCTGCTAAATAAGCGAAATACAACCATTGAACCGCTTCTTTAGCGTTTTGAGCTGGTTTTGAAATGTCATATCCGTATATTTTTCCAAGTTCTCTTAACTCTTCAAGTGCTCTAACTTGCTCTGATAACTCTTCCCTTAAACGAATGTTTTCAGAAGTCATTCTTGCAAGAGAAGTTTCTATTTGATGTTTTTTATCTTGAATAAGCCTGTCTATTCCATAAAGAGCTACTCTTCTATAGTCTCCGATTATTCTTCCTCTTCCATAAGCATCAGGAAGACCTGTGATTACGCCTGATTTTCTAGCAAGTTTCATCTCGGGTGTATAAGCATCAAAAACGCCTTGGTTGTGTGTTTTTCTGTATTTTGTGAAAATATCGACAACCTCATCGTCTACTTTATATCCATTTTGCTCGCAAGCGTGCATTGCAACTCTAATTCCACCAAAAGGCTGGAGTGAACGTTTGAACGGCTTATCAGTTTGAAATCCGACAATCGTTTCTAACTCTTTATTTAAATATCCCGCGTCGTGTGAAGTTATAGACGAGATTATTTTTGTGTCCATGTCTAAAACACCGCCTGCATCAAGTTCCTCTTTAGTAAGGTTCATCACCTCATCCCAGAGTTTATTGGTTGCAACAGTAGGTTCTTCTAAAAAACTATCGTCTCCATCATACGGTGTATAGTTGCTGACGATGAAATCTCGGACATTTATAGACGAATAACACCAACGCCCCTCTTTAAAACCTTCCCATTCTTTTTGCAATTTGTGTGGCATCTTAATTTCCTTTCTCTTTCCTATATAGGTCAATTTGCAGAACATCAAACAATTCCCTCAAAGAACGAATTCTAAAACAAACTCCTGCTCTTGCACTAAATAACCTGTTATTCAGTAGGCTTTAATTATTCTTTCAATAATTCTTCAAAAAAATCTGTATAATTTTACCTAAACCAACCTTAACAACTATATGTTGTGGTCAACCTCAAATAATATACTGTTTATTGTATCATCTTGTGGTTATAAAGTCAACTATAATAATTCATTAATCATGAAACTATCTTTTGTTTTAGCCTTGTAACTTGATAGATTGAGTTAAACAATATCGCTCCAACAGAATTCCCAAGGCTGACTACCAAAACCGCAATTATCGAATCTGTGCTCCATGTTGCAGACAAGGTGAAATAAAACATATTAGTTATGCTGTGTTCAAATCCCGCTAAAATAAAAATTATTACGCACAAAATCTGAATTATATATCCACCCACCACAGCAGAAGTATCTTTCGTTTTTTTGTTCACCAACGCTGCAACAACCATTAATATACCACACAAAACAGCCAAAATGAAACTGCTTAACAGATTGTCTTCCAATTTATACTTGACTATTTCAGTCGTAACTTCAAGCAGCCCGTTTTTTGTCATCAGTTTTGTGTTGGCGATAAGTGCTGCAGTTATCACTGCTCCGCTCAGGTTCCCAAACCAAATCACAAGCAATTGTAGCACGTTCTTCTTTTGAAAAACAAACGCAACCCGTCCCGTAAAAAGGTATAGGTCAATTGCGTAAACTGTCAATAGACCAATGCTGAAAAGCAATGCTCCAAGATAATGATTTTCAGTTGATAGATAAGCGCATGCGCCTATTGCTATCATTGTTCCCGCAAGATATGCCCTTCCAAATGTTTCTGTAATGCTGTTGATATTCCCCCCAACCTTTCTGGCCTTTTTTTATTTGTCGACAATAATATTGTACACCAATTTAATCCACTTTTCAAGGGGTGTTGTTAAAAAAATAACACACTTCACAGATTGTTCAAAATTACACTTCACTCGACACAATTACTCGTTTTAAAGTTAAAAATTTTTAGCATTTTTTACAGTATAGTTATTGGATAATTATGTCAGAGCCATAGGATTTGAGTTTTTCAGCTATATCTAATACATCCTTTTTTACAATTTCACCTGGGACGACAAGAGGAATTCCAGGTGGATATAAATACATAAATCGAGTTGAAATTTCACCTGATTTAAGTTCTGTTTTGGGTAATTTCATCGCCTCTTTAATACTCATTTGAGGCTTTGAAGTTTCTAAATTCAAGGAAAAACTTTTTTTGTAATTTGGTTTATTTTGTAATTTATTATCGATATCATTCAAAGCATTAAATAAAGTTTCAAGAGAATTTTCTGTGTCCCCAAAACCACTCATTGCAAGGGCGCAGTCGCCATATGCCATTTCAAGCTCTATCTTATAATCAGTTCTTAATATTTCCGTCAATTCCACACCGCTTATATTAGCATTAGCTGTGGAAATCAAAATTTTGCTTTTATCTTTTTTATTATTATCTGTGTCTATCACGTAAATATGTTTAAAATGTTTTGATTTTGCATAAAAATTTTCTAAGTTACTTTTCCAACTTCTAAAATGATAATCTCCATTTTCTAAAAACTCAACACACTCGCAAATTGAACTGAGCAAAATATAAGACGGACTGCTAGTTTGAAAAATATTGATATTCCTTAAAACTTCTGCTTCGTCTACAGTTTTATTTATATGTAGCATCGCCGTTTGTGTAAGTCCGATAAAAGTTTTATGTAAACTTTGAACTACAATATCAGCTTCAATCTCTACAGCAGATTTCGGAAAATATTGGTTAAATCCAAAATGGCTTCCATGTGCCTCATCAACGAGCATTTTAATATTATGTAAATCACACACTTTACGAATTTTTGCCAAATCGCAAACAAAACCCTCGTAATTCGGGTTGGTTAAAATCAATAATTTAATTTTATGATTATCTTCAAGCGCACTCAAAACATCATTTTCGCATACAGGTGCACACATTCCTGAACTGTTGTAAATCTCACCTTTCAAAAACACTGTTTTTAGACCAAGCAGTTCAATCGCATGATACACAGATTTGTGCGCATTTCTGCCCACCAACACCGTGTCGCCCTCATTTGCAAGGCTTTTTATCCCTGCAAGAATTCCACAAGTGCTTCCATTCACAAGAAAAAAACTTTTATGAGATTTCCAAAGTTTTGCCGCCTTTTCCATGTATTCAGCCAAAATCCCCTCTGGATTTGCTAAATTATCAAAACCATGTATTTCAGTCATGTCAAAACTCACTGCTAATTTTGCGCAATTTTCGCTTAAATTTACATTCCTTTTATGCCCCGGCATATGCATAGGCAATTTATCATTTTTTTCAATCAAATCCAACAACTTATTCATGTGACTGCGTCAC
>CAYJBU010000049.1:0-15447 GCA_964368155.1 uncultured Eubacteriales bacterium
TTATTGGAATTATCACCTGTTTCAATTATATTATCTTCTTTAGCTTCTCCTCTAATTGCAAGGGCAAATGTGGAGAGCTTACTGGTTAAGAATGTAAATGTGTTAATATCATCATCCAAATCTTCAATCAACTCAACACTACCCTCATGCACATGAAGCATAACAAAATTTGTATTTACACCTCTTAAATTCTCTGGGATTTCTATAGTAATACTAATAGGTTTTGTAAGATTTGTCAACTCAATTCTATCGTCACCTATAAACTTGAACAAGTTAATATCAAAAGCTTGCACAACATCTAACTCAACTTTTGAGTTGTTAATATAGTCGTTTACCAATAATTTCTCAGAGTCACTCATTGTTTCAATTCTATCTATAACCAACTCAAGCGATTTCTCTTCTGGTTTTGCAAGTTCTTCGCTTGTAAACAATTTGTCAAATTCATCATTTTCGATTGAGAATTTACTACCAGCAGAGCCATTTCCACTAACAGAAACATTTACTTTAGGTGTTTCAGGGGCATCTTCATCTGCGCCTGTTACCGTAACGCTCACAGAAGCTACTTTCAATTGATTATCAGGAATAGTATCAGAAACAACAACATTTTCACTTGTTCCATCAGCATTTATAACAATTTCATTTATGTTTGGAACAACATAACCTGAAATAACTGTTGTACCATTTTTATAAGCTACTATCTCGTTATAATGATTGATATAAGCTATATTTTCATTATCTTCTGTTCTCCATTCAATCTTTAACTCACCCTCATCAACACCGGCAAATTCAGGTTGAATGTTCAGTATATCACCCGACTGCATATTAAACTCGCCATTATTTTCAAATGAAAAACTTTGAAGTTTTTTGAGAAGCTCAATTGCATCGCTATTAAAGTATTTATTGATTACACCTGTAAACGAAGCATACACCTCATCATTGCTAATTGCATTGATGACTACTTCAGCAGTACCCCTATCATCATAAATACTATAGAGCTCGTCTGGAATATTAAGAGATATTCCAACCTCTTGAGTCGAATTGGCTAGCAAATCATTAATTGTATATGTTCCCACTTCTGTTTCGCCAACATAAGCTTTAATATCCAATGTATCCAAATCACCATTTCCGGTGTTTTCAATATTAGCAAAATAAAATTGCTCAACATTACCAGACAAGTCATCTTCAATATTACTTAAATTAGAGTCAACTAAGAATATATCTGCCTCTTTTTCAAGAGTCAACTCGGCTTCATTATGACCTTTTGTTATGTACGCTTTGAATATAAATTCCTCTTCATCACTTGGGATTTCTACGCTTAAATAAGCATTCTGTGCAAATCCACCGAAAATAGGGCTTGAAATATTTCCAGTTCCAATTACTTCTCCGTTCAATTCAAATGCAACTGTTAGAGGAGTAGCGTCTGAGTATTCTGCTTTTTTAAGTCCACTGTTAAATACTGTAGCAGACAACAATACCACCGATCCCTCAAGTGGATTTTCGTTTTCCACCTTCACTTCTACTACATTCACATCACTTATAGGCTCGTGTTTTATCACATTCAGTAAGTTTGATGTAGCATCTTTAAAGTTTGCTTTAACTGAACCGACAATAATATCATCTCCGAGAATTTCTGCCCCTAACCCAACATAATAATCATAGTCAGTTGCATCTGTGATAACCACAGGATTACTCCAAGCTTCTGGAGAGTCATTAGAATTTGGGTTATTCTCATCGTATATAATATCTGTAGAAATGTAGCTTGATACCGATATTTCCCTTTCGCTTCCACTGGAACTGGTCCAAACTAGATACATTTTTCCGTCATCATTTACTGCAACGTCAAATTCAGAAATATTTTCACTTACAACTGCTGTACTTGCTTCAACTGGTAATGTTATTGTTTCTACCTCAGGAATTACGCCATTTTCACTTTCCGGAGGTTGAACACTATATGTTTTTTCAAAAACATAATAACTATTGTCGCCTTGTGTTTCTTTTCTGTAATTATCATTTTTAATCAAATCACTCACATTCAGTTGTTTAATTTTGCCTAAATCCTCTTCTGCTGCTTTCTCGCCATAGAACAAATATGTTGAATTATTTGAGCGTTCAAATTGTGGCAATGTATAAGAAGAAGCGTTGCTAGTCACCCTGATTACGTGAGTAAAACTGTTTTCACTGAAATTATAGATTTGCATAAAAACATCTCTGTCATTGAGCGTTTCAAGATTATTATCCCAGTCCACTGTCCATGTAAACAAAGACAATCCATTATAGTCAATAGCGTCAGTATCAACTACTCTTGGGAATACATTTGAGCTAGCATCTAATCTCAAATCTAAGAAACGTTGCCCATACCAATTTTCTTTGTAAGAAGCAATTTCTTGCTCTGTCATACCTGAGAGTTCATCAGCAGTATAATCATCACCGTCTGTCCAATTTGCTCCATCATAGAACATATAGGCATTAACTGATTCAGCTGTTGACAAGTCAGTGAGTTTTTCTAAGTCGGTATACTCAGTTTTTGTGTAGTACAAAATCGTCATATTTGTATCTGTGTCGTAAGCAGCATATGGGAATAGGTCAGCAGTGTAGTCTTGCATGGTCGTTTTTGTTATCTGCTGTGGCTCGCCCATTGAAGAATTTATAGTATCAAACAACGCAACTTTAATATTAAGAGATTTAAGTGCGTCTTCAAGAGTTGCTGAATCTTCTAATACTTTATCAGCAGAAGACCAACCAACCAAAATCTCATCGCCTACAACAGATAGTGTTGGGTAATCGTCTAGTGTTCCGTCATCATCTACCAGTACAGGAGTCGACCAAGTAACCCCGCCATCATTAGACACACTATAAAACAGCGCTCTGCTATTGACCTCACTTCTTTGTGCCACATCATCAATGAATACCATTATTATATTGTCATTTCCAAATTTTTGCATTTGTACATTTGGATTGTCAGTAGTACCATTTAACAAGTTAATTTCCGTGCTTCCTTGCACCGAATTATTTGAATAAGTGGAATAAACACCTGCCCATTCGCTTCTGTTCTCCAAATAATCTCTAGATACGGTTTCATCAATAATTAATTCTTCTTCCCCTGTCATATCTAGCTCATCAGCAGCACTTTGCAGTGTATATTCCTGTATTTGTTGTGTATCAAATTCAATAGGCCCGTTTTGATTTTCCGAATTGAATAAATGTTGTGTTTTTGATGCAATGTTTTCTCTAAACACTGTATAGCTCATTACATCTATTTTCCAATCAACGAAATACGTCATTTCACCATATGCATTATTCTTATCTTCCTCGAAATGGAAATCCATATTGAAATTAAAACCGCTCGCAATGGATACAGCAACAATTCCCACGCCTAATCCAACAGAAATATCTATTGTAGGGTCTAGGAATATATAACCTTCACGCCTTACAGAATCTTTCATTTTTTTGAACACACCAAAATCATCTGATGTATACTCAATTGCATCTTCTGTTTCATACCTATCCTGATAATCCACAAACATATGATATATACCAGCAACGTCTCCGTATAACGCACCAGTTATTATCACATTAATGCCAATAGGCAAAGAAATGCTAATTGAAGCGGAAGCACCAAAATCTGCTTTAACGAAAAACACCAAATCCTCAAAATATGTTTTGTACTCATCTCCAACTTTTCTATTGGAAAGAGTTAAATTAAATCCTACTTCAGGTGTAACACTCCACTTAAACGTGCTTTTTGTGCTGAAAGCACTATTTGCATTGTTGGGAGCTTTCCCCTGTACATTATCCACTTGATTTTTCAGCTCGGCTTCAGATGTAGCTGATTCTATAACTGTTTTGTTATAAAATTTTGAGGACCATCCATACGAGTAGTTAGTTTTCGCCCATGTATATTCATCAATATCTTGCTCTGCAATATTTGCAGGAGTATAATTCTCAGTGGATACTTCAAATCCTGATATTTCTCCAATAGACATATCTCCCAGTGGGCTACTTATAACACTGAGAAGAGAATCTGTTCTACTGAAATCCTCAAAAGAAGAACTACCTATGAGTGGGAAAATAAATTCATCTAAGTTAACCGGAGCTACAAAATCATATCCCAAATTGATTTTTGATGACCATTCACCATTTTGATCTTTAAATTGTGCATATACTTGATACCCTGTGTTAAAATCTTTCTTTGGGTTAAAAGTTAATTCTGCTCTATACCCACTCGATGTAGGAAATCCCTTTATATCGTAACCATCTTTTGTTGAACAATCAAACAATTCCAGCCCATTTTCATCGTAAACAAAGAACTTTGCCCCCGATGGAACTAAATCGTTGATTTTTTCTGTATTTACTATTATAGTCAAATTGTCATCTTCAACTAATACAAGATTTTCTGAAACACTATCATTTTGTGCATAGTTTGCGTTAATAGAACTTGCTTCAAATTTCGGAAAGGAAGCAATTTTCACACTGTTATACATTTCCAAGCTAATAATAGTATCATAAGTGCTGTTATCAGGCAAAAAGATTGACGTACTTACATACCCAATCGATGGTAAAGAATCTAAAGCAATATCATATCTTCCATTAATATCAGTTTGTCCAACAAATCCTGCGACATTTACATATGCTCCTGCTACTGGTTTAGTTGGTAAGTCACTCTTAATATTATTTGCTAGTTCATAGAATGAATAATCTTCTTGTGTTACTACACCTTTAGCACTAACACCAGTTTCAGTAAACGGTTTAATAAAAACATAGTCCAAAATCAAATTGTTTTTATCCATTACACCGGACAATCTATTACCATATACTTGATGATATTTCGATCTATTAATAGACAGTCCAATTTGTTCCTCTGCAGTAATATACCCGTCATTATTGGTGTCACCAGTCATATCAACCCATTGCACGAAATAGTCAACAGGTGCGTTAACTAATATAGACCACTCCATACCAAGATATGGGTTTTCAAAGCTAATGCTTCCATTTTTATCCGATACAAACTCGAATTCATCAATATCAGAATCTAAGTCTTCTGCGGATAAAACAGCGCCTGTTAAATCAATATGTCCATTCTCGTCTAAGTACACATCAGGTAGATTAATTTGATTTGGGTAATTTCTGATATCGAAACTTTGCTCTCCGGTAGATGGTCTTACCCAGCAGTCAGAAGTAGCAACAAATTCACCACGATTAATGTTAGCATCAGCCTCAGTTAAAGTATATTTGTTAGGCGAAGTCGCACTAAAAATCTTGTCGCCTTCTACATAAGAGGTAACTATGGTTCCACTTCCAGTGTTATACATAATGCCATTTGGTGTAGTGTGCGAATCAACTAAACTTTCTACACGAATAACAGAGTTTTTAGGAACTTCAAAACTGTACACGTCATATCCGCTTTTATCTTTTCCTTTATTCAAAATACCATCATTATAGGCCTCGATAACATTCACAAGATGTGAAGCTTTGTTAGAAGTGTCAAATAACCCAGTTCTGATACCTGCTTTTTCCCAATCAGTATTTCCAAAGCTAACTTCAACCATTTCGGTTTCAAAAAGTGGATAGATTTTTATCTGCGCATCACTACGCACGTCATCTACAACCCCTTTATCGCGCAATTTAGCAATAAAGGCTGTGTCCAATTTAATGTTAACACTTCCTGATGCATCTGCGGCAACAAAGTGAGTTTTGTTAGTTGCATATTTATTAGTATTTTCATTATAAACATCATGATCATCTAAATCTGATGAAACAAAATAAACTCCTTTTAAATAAATATCTTTTTCAGCTAGATTAGTATTACTAGTAGTAATTGTAACCGTTTTATTTGCATTAGCATAAAAACCATTCACATTTTGTCCTGAACTAGTTTTTATAGTAACTGCACCTGGATTGAATAATCTACTGACTTCTCCATCATAATAAGTTTGATAAACAGCCATTGGACTTTGAGTAAAGTCGTATATATTTCTATCAAAATTAACTAAAGACTCATTTACCTCAAATGAATATTTCGAGTAATTTATTCTTATCCAATCCATTTTTGAATAAACATTATGCCACCCAGCTGCATATGGACTAGCAGAAAATTTCACATAAGCATAATCGGGTGTATTGTCAAGTTCTAACTTATAGTCAGTCCAATTTGCAGTTCCTACTTTTTTGTATGTATTATAACTCCCCACGTCAAAAGACTGACTTGATGCAGTTCGAAAAAAAGTATTAAATTTTTGACTAAACACGTCTATTTCATCATCAGGATGTGAAATCCGAGTTCGGAAAGTTAGACTATTGACACCAATTAGATTTTGCTTTTGATTGGTGTAATACATACTATACCCATTTTTATCTTCTTGCGATATCTCCGTCCAATCTGAACTGATTCTAGTGAAACCATCGCCAGGACTGCTACCTGTTATTCCACCTGGCAAATTCCAAAACTCACCTGTCCAATCAGAAGTTCCTAGTGTAACAGATGCAGATTGTGCTTCTAACATTACTGCAGAATCCTCAAGAACACCCACAAAATCTTCATGCGCAATCAAATCATCTTGCGCTTCTATATCAACATTAATGTAGTGTGTTCCAATTTCAGCTCCAATTTGACTCTCCAGTCTTATTCCAAATGATGAACTGACATCAAAGTTGTAAGCCGAGACATCAAACTCTTTTTCAGCCTCTCCCGGAGCAAAAGAAATTTCCATATGACTTAAATTGCTATAATCTTCTTTGCTTGCAGTATCAGTGACAGTGGATACATATACTTGAGAAAAATAAGCTAATCCACTAGTTCTTCGAATTGTTATACTCTCAGTAGGATTATCAACAGTTAACACAGCTTTATTATCAACCAAATCAAAACTAACTGTTTCTGTTTTTTCATCGTCTAGTATTGTCACATAAGTTGAAGCATTTGGTGCGATTGAAGTATTTTCGGAATCAGTACCTATTAAAGCAATCATAAACATTCTTGTTTCTTTAGATACATCATCATCTGCTATCCTTATTGTTAAATCTTTTTCTGTTTCGCCAACATCAAATGTAATTGAACCAGTAGCACCTTCAGCTGATAAGAAATAGCTATAGAATTCCTCTAAAGTATCTGCTACTTCATTTTCATCAATGCTGTTATCAGTGCTTGGCTTAACATCAAAGAATTGATTTCTCGCATCAAGCAATGAAGAACCTGTAGAAATATCCAACTTGTCTTCAAAATCAAATTCCACTTCATTTTCATGGCTTAACTGTGTGCTGCCCGTTGCAGTTTCAGAAGATAACTGCTCAGCTGTAAGGTTTGCCTCTTCCACAAACTCAGTAGTATCAGGCTTAACACCTTGAGTTTTTTCAAGTGGAACACCATTTTCTCCAAGCACTTCGTAATCATCACCATAGCTTGAAAGAAAATCTGCAACTTTGAAAGCCACCTCTACCTTCTCGTTTCCATCACCGTGCCTTAAAACTTTAACATTGATTTCTCCATCACCTTCATTAAATGAATATTCTGAAGCCTCAAAATCAACATATGATTTTCCTCCGTTATAATCTACCGCTAAAGCAGATAAACTAGTGCTTGGTATCGACGACAATAATATTAAAAGTGACAATGCTGTACCTAATGCTTTTTTACAAAATTTTCCTATGTCCACTTTTTTCTCCCTTTCTACCATTTATTACAATATGATAACCACTTTTATACAATATATAGGTATCTGTTTGACAATGCAATTATCTCATCTATTGTATCACAATTATCACAATTCTTCAAGTGACACCACGAAAAAATGTGGTGAAATTGCAACAATCTCAATAGTGAACAAATCATTAAATAATTGTTGCCAAATTATCGTAAATTGTCACAGTTTATATTATCAGTACAAGAATTAGACCATAAAATAAAACCTCTTTAAGGACAGCGCGAATAATAACAAAAAACACCGACTTCACGCTGTTAGAAAAATAATTCTATCAACACAAAGTCGGTATTATGAATGCTTGAGAAAAATTAAGATTAACTCTTAATATCTACTTAACCATTTTTACAATTAGTAGAATCTAAACAGCTAACTCAATCTCTATTTTTTCTATATTTTCATCGTGCAAGAAAATATTGCATGAAATTTCAGCTTCAATATGCATTTCTTCGCATAATTTTTCGTGACCTGATTTATACACAATTTTTATACAATCATTATTTGATTTTGTATATGTAACAGGAACTGAATACAATGAAAAATGGATTTTCCCATTCTCATCAAACTCATCTTCTGATAAAAACCACTTATCAAAATATATTTTTCCATCTTGTACTTTCACTCCAAGTTCAATTCTGCGCATCAAAACAGATTCTTTTACTTGGCCTGTCATACCTGGCTGTTCGCTTCTTCCGTTGTACGAAGTGTGTGAATATGGTTCAACCGGAATTGCATAGCACTCTGCAGGGGACTTCCTGTAGGTAAACCCACGCATTAACTCTTTATATTCATCATAAAGTTTTTTTGCATTTTCTGTATTTTCTTCTCTGTCATTTACGACTGTCTCGAGTACTGCAAGTGCTAATTTTGCGTTTTGGTGCCAATATACACAACCTATCCCCTCGAATTTATACATAACTTCACTTCGACCATTGAATTTGCTGTGAGAGAACAAGTTGTCAAACTCATTAAGTAATTTTTGCTTTTCGGTTTCACTCAAATCTGTTTTGCTTAACTTTTCAGATAGTATAACGGAAGTGCTGATGTCAGCGGCAAAATGCAATTTTCCATTTACATCTTTTTCGACTATACCACTAATTTCATTTGTATTTTCAATCAAATCATTTTTTTGTGCAAATCTTTTTGTAGTTTTGATTGGATACAAAGTATGGCATCTTAATTTTTCGCTAAACAACTCTTTTTTCATCGAACTGAGCAGTTCTTTAGTTTCTATCGAATTTAGATAACGACTTCCGATAACAGCAGATTGACCCTCAAGCATAGCCCTCATTGGTTCTGTTGTAAAATCAGATTTTAGCAAATTATATGTTCCAAATACTTCACCTTTGTTTTTTTCTATGGTATAATCTATTGCATTTTTCGCAACAGACAATAACTCGGTAATTTGAGAAACTTCGAGTATTTCTTTATTGCTTAATCCATTTTTATATACAGACTCTCTGTAATCAGAAAACGCATATCCCATTTTATCAAGCAATGTTTTTTCGTTTCCATCGAAGTTAGTTCTGTATTCATTAAGTGCAGATTTTACTTGTTTAAACCAAGTAACAACCTCTTGTGATATAACAAAATCATTGCGGTTTGTTTTGAATAATTCCTCTAAAAATTCAAGATATGATTTTACATGATACACGGTAATAACCGAAAGACCAATTCCGACAATTGCGTTGTTAGCATCATTCCATTCAGGTCTTTGCGTGTTCATCCAAATTCCGCCACCTACCAAAAGATTGCTAATTTTGCTTAAAAGTGGAACTAACAGTTTTTCGGTTAAGTTTACAGTGTATACTTCTCCGTCTTTTTGAATTAGCTTTGCATCAGAACCGATTTCTTTTGCTAGCTCCTCAATTTTCTCATCTTTATCAAAATCAAAACTGATTGTATCTTTGCTGTTTTTTAGAATTTCATCATAACTGCTTAATACATATGGAACATTTGCATAGCTGAAAACCTCTGAATTTAACATTTGATCTAATTTTTGTGGAAAGTGATTTTTAAAGCCTTTTAGCAGTCTTAAAAGATAGATAATTTGATGATCACCCCAATAGCCGTAACCACCAAAAGGATTTTCAGGCTCAGGTTTTTCCCAGTCAATTCCTTGCGTGTTAATTCTATATGGATTAAATCCATCGGCAGTTGAAGCGTTCACAAATTTTGCTACCATATTTTCATAGTAGCATGGGAATGAAGTTCCAAGTGCTTCCCAATTTTGGAAAATGTCACGCCAATTTCCTTCATAATTACTTATTTTCTCGCCATTTTTGTCCTTCAAATTAATGTTGAATTTGTTCCATGGACGCGCTGGGTCTCCGTGACGTCTAGAAAAGGATAGTGGCATGTATTCTAGTGCTAACCTATACATTATCGGATTATCTATTACACATTCCTTAAGCTCGTGAACAGTTTCACAGTTCTTAATTTTATCTAGCAATTCAATGTTTTCAAGCATTGGTTTATTTCTTAAAGCGATAAATTTCTCAAAATCTTCGTAATTAAATTCATAACCATTTTCAAAAATTCCACCCCTCATAACATTGTAAAGCGTGTTTAAATAGTGATGTGAACAAGCGATTTTGTCTCCAGTTTTTTGAATACCATCAGCTTTTTTTGCGATATCTATAAGACTTTCTCTGCCTCTGGTAACGTCTTCGAAAATATCATAATAATCGTTTTTATCAGTGTAGTTTTGAATTTCGCTAATCATCGAATGATTGTAACCTGAATCCAAGACAAAAGAATATTCTTTTTCTTTATCCAAAATTGCATCAAAACGAACAAAATATGCAGGCTTTTTTCCATATGATTCTTTAGAAGCATTTGAAATATCGCCGAAAACAAACTCCTCTATAACATCAGTGTTTAAATATACATTCGGATTAGAAAGAGTTGTATATGCTATATTTGCTCTCATTACTTCAATTGGGTTTGGCGTGTCGTTTATAACAGTTGTAAGTGAATAAATCGCTAGATTATCTCCTGACAACTCTGCTGCTTTATACGCATCTACTAAGTTGCTTGAATTCGCCTGAAGCGCTTCGTTAACACCAAAGGGTAGAATGTTCATCACCCCGTCTAAAACGCTGATTTCTCTTTTTTCTTCTATTAGATTTCTAATCGTCGAAGTTTTCACTAAGCCAAATTTTTCACTGCTTTCATATTTATATGAATAAGACAGTTTTAAATCATGATTAACTTCTTCTAAAATCACGCTGTCGCCATAATACGATTTATATATGTTTTGTGTTATACTGTATTTATTTACTCCATTTGTTTCAAAAGGTTGCCAGAGTTTACTTTCGCATTTAATATAAGTTCTTGACCCAGTATCATATGCACTGTGCAGTCTGTCGTCGGTTTCATATGGAAAAATATTACCAGCAGCATTTTTTCGCCCTGCAGTTATACCTCCTTTTGATGATAAAAATATCCACACATCACTTGCAGATGGAACTTGGATAAAAAACGGTGGCATTTTCTCACTGTTTGAGATTTTGTAGTATGATATGTTCTTGACTTGTGTAAAACTACCTGTTGCTTTCATTATAATAGTCATCCCTTTCAACTTTAATCTAAATTATTCTAATATAAATCTCAAATAAATATAAGTAGATGAATTTCAGTTTTAGTGTGATTTTTTATCCAGTCGTGTATCATTTGCTGTATTTTTCTTATTTTCCGAAAATTTTACACTAAAAGCGAAAATTTAATAATTGAATTTATTGTATATAAAATGTTAAAATTACATTAATAAATCACGAAGGAGATGTAAAGTTGCAATGAAAGATAACTTGTTTAAACGAATGTGGAAACAGCGCGGACTGCAAGCTATGGCACTGCCGGGAGTAATATGGATGTTTATTTTCAGTTATATCCCAATGTATTTTATAGTTATTGCTTTTCAGCGTTATCAACCGGTAAAAGGAATCACTGGTTCTCAGTGGGTGGGATTTGAAAATTTTATTGAGTTTTTCACAGACGACAGATTTTGGCTTGTAATTGGCAACACTTTTGGACTCAACCTTTTTAGATTGCTAGTTACATTCCCAGCAGGAATAATTTTTGCAATTCTTATTAATGAAATGCAATCGCTCAGATTTAAAAAGATTGTTCAAACAGTCTCCTACTTACCACACTTTTTATCTTGGGTAATTGTTTCCGGTATAATGTTTGAGTGGTTATCAGACACTGGTATGTTGACAGAATTAATGGTACAAGTCGGACTACTAGAAGAACCGGTTCACCTACTAGGTCAAACAGAAGGATTTTGGACGATACTGGTTTCAGCGGAATTATGGAAAGAACTAGGGTGGTCTGCTATAATCTACATTGCGGCAATTTCAGGAGTCGACCCTGCTCTCTACGAAGCGGCTTCCATCGACGGAGCTGGCAGACTTAGAAGAATTTGGAATATCACGTTACCATCTATTAAAGGCACAATTTCAGTTTTACTGGTTCTTAGCATTTCAAACCTCTTAGGCTCAAACTTCGAGCAATTATTTGTTTTCTTAAAACCAGTATTATACGATGCAGTTGATGTAATAGACATTTACGCTTACAGAATGGGTATCAGCGCAGGAAGGTTTTCATACGCTACTGCAATAGGCTTGTTACGTTCAATATTTGCTTTTGCTCTATTATTCATTGCAAACTATGGCTCAAAGAAACTCACATCCACATCACTATATTAAGGAGGAAATATTTTTATGGCTAAAGGTTCCTTGATGAACTCTTCTTCATCTTCGAAAATTTTCGACATCATTTTAACAATAATCATGGCAGTCATTTGCTTCGTAATGATATATCCGATTTGGTATTTGATTGTCCTTTCTTTCAACGAAGGGTTTGATGCGGCGCAAGGCGGAATTTACTTCTTCCCAAGAGTTTTCACTCTGGATAACTATGCAGAAGTTTTCAAAAACACCGAGATTATAACTGCATTTTTCATCACAATTGCAAGAACTTTCATTGCAACTCCAATCCATGTATTTTTCACAGCAATGGTTGCCTACGCTTTTTCTAGAGACAATTTAATTGGCAGAAAAGTGTACATGAAAATGGGAATTGTAACAATGTTCTTCTCGGGTGGATTAATTCCTTCTTTTATCTTAATCTCCGATTTAGGCTTGTTTGACACATTTCTAGTTTACATATTCCCAACCATGTTCAGCTTTTTCGACTTAATTATATTCCAGTCATTCTTCAGAACTATCCCAGGTTCACTTGAAGAAGCAGCAAGAATAGACGGAGCAGGAGATTTTAGAATTTTTGTTAAGATAATCCTTCCGGTTTCTCTGCCAGTAATCGCTACAATCACACTATTTAACGGCGTATTTAACTGGAATGATTACTTCATGGGTAGAATTTACATTAATGATGAAGACTTAATTCCAATTCAAACATATCTCTATAAAATAATCAGCACATCAGAAGGTTCTCAGCAAGCTATGGTTTCGGGAAGTGTTTCCACAAGCAAATTCACCTCCTCGTCCCTTCAAATGGCAACAATGGTTGTCACAACAATCCCAATCATTTGCATTTATCCGTTCCTACAAAAATATTTTGTTAAAGGCATGATGATAGGCTCGGTTAAAGAATAAAATCACTTTCCCTAATTCACCAAAAATTTACGCCTTGCACAAAATCAAGGCGTAAGAGAAAATATTTGTCTTAAAAATAGGAGGAAAATAATATGAAAAAAAGATCACTTACTCTAGTATTGGCACTACTTTTAGCAGCATCGTCATTAGCGGGATGTCAAGCTGACGAAGGAACTTCACCTGCTTCAACAGGCGGAAACGCAAGCTCTGGCGACATAAGCACAGAACCTGTTACACTTGAATGGTATGTAAACGAAAGTTGGTTTACATATGGCGAAGACGATTTAGTAATGAACACTATTAAAGAGGAACTTGGAATTACAATAGATTTCATCGTTCCGGTTGGTGACCCTAACGAAAAACTAAACGCACTAATCGCAACAAACACTCTCCCAGATTTAGTAACAATGGGTTGGTGGCTATCCCAAGTTCAAGACTTATCAATCCCTGAATACACATATTCATATCAAGATTTATTCCAATACGCACCAGAACTAGAAGGACACTTAAATCCAGACGTTTTAAAATGGTTCTCTCAAGAAGACGGAAACACTTACGCTTATCCTAACAACTCTGTTACAGAGGCTGACATTGAAGCAGGACTTCTTTCAAACCGTGCATTCTTAGTTAGAAAAGATATTTACGAAGCAATAGGCTCTCCTGACATGAGAACTCCTGAAGGTTTCCTTCAAGCTTTAACTGACGCAGAAGCTGCATTCCCTGAAGCATTGAACGGCGAACCACTTATTCCTTACGGCACAACAGGATTCACAACAACTGGTAACACAGCTTTTGAAGATATGTTATTGGAATTTCTAGCAGTTCCAAAAGAAATTGACGGTGTATATTACGAAGCTAAAAACGGAAACCCAAGCGAAGACTACATGACATGGATGAAAACATTCAGACAAGCTCACGAAAACGGTTCAATCCCTGTTGATGTTTTCATTGACGACCGTACACAAATTGAAGAGAAAATTCAACAAGGCAGATATTTCGCATTGTTCTATCAACCAATTGATGCACAAACTCCTTTGAACAATCTATATAACAACAATCCTGAGAGCATTTACATCGCAGTCGATGGTCCTGCAAACGCAGACCTAGACACACCAACACTTAGCGTTCCTGGATATTCTGGCTGGGAAGTTACATTTGTTACTAAAAACACTGATCACCCTGACAGAGCTGCCCAATTGTTAGAATGGGGTAATAACGACGAAGAAGGACAAAAAGTATTTTTCTTAGGTGTTGAAGGCGTTACTTACGATGTAATCGACGGCGAAGAAGTGATTAAGCAAGAAATCTTTGATTTAAAATCAGAAGATGGAAATGCTTTTGACCAACAATACAAAATCATGAATGGTTACTGGATGTTCGCAGACACACAAAACAATCTTAAATGGGAGCCAGAAGCAGTTGAGCCATTCTTGCAACACAATGAGTGGAGAGAAGGAAAATCTGCGTTCTTCGGAATTTATGACAATATTGCAGCTCCTGCAGGCAGCGATGAATCAGAAATCGGAATTAAAGTTACAAACAAATGGGGCGAAATCTTGCCTACTCTAATCCAAGCTGAAACAGAAGCTGAATTCGACGAAATTTGGGCAAACTTTGAGCAATACAAACTCGATAATGATTACGAAACTTACATGGAATATGCAAGAAATGCAATCGCAGACAACAAAGAACTCATGGGAGTAGAATAAAAAGATTATTACTAGTTTAATCTTACTAATGAGGCTGTCGCAAATGGAAAAAACATTTGCGACAGCCTTAATTTATGTGTCAAAATAATTAAACACTAAAAATGTAGAAAACTTATGAGCCAAAAGCAAAGGCGATTAAGAAAAGTTTGAGAAACAGAATATTTTCATATTTTTACTTGTAACAAAGTTCACGATGAGGGCAATCGCCACAATCTTCACAGCGATAATTTCTTTTTACAGCGATAAATCAACTATCAGTTTTTCTTTTGCTGTCGTATGTATAATTTAACTTTTTCCGTTAGGACAGATTTAAAAGTCACCTAACTCAACATAAAGCAAGTAGTCTTTATATAAATTTATTAAACCACGGGCTTGAAGCAGTGAAAGTTTGCTTGTTGAGATATTGTAAAATTCCTCCGTCTGTGG
>CAYJBU010000050.1:0-15340 GCA_964368155.1 uncultured Eubacteriales bacterium
TAAGTGCTTTCCTATCCGTCTTTTTTTTGTGAAGAGAATTGGAGAATTAAACCCTACACTACCTACCACTTTAAAGCTTTTTTGTTCGAATACGTCTATTGCTATATAATGGTGAAATTGTTACAGGGAGTAGTCAAATTAAGGTGAAAATAAACAAAAAGTAGGGGCTTGTCGCATTAACGAATTTTTTCGGCAAATTACACAAACCCATTGTAGGGACAGGCTTCAACGCCTGTCCAAAAGGGAGGGCGTGGAAGCCCTCCCTTACATTCATTTGTGCGAATTTACCTAAATGTGACAACCCCGAAAGACAGGAAAAGGTTAATGCTTTTTGGACAGACTTGTCCTTACATTGGTTGTTTATTTTGATGAAAAATTCTTTAACGCAAAAGCCCAGTGAAACAGCTAAGAAATTATGTAAAGAAAAATCTAAGTAAATCTACTTACAAAAAAGCTGTGACAGTTCTATAGTTTTTCTACTAAATTTCGGGAATAACTATGTCTACTTCTTTGCCTAATTCTGAAGAACGAATAATCCCATCTATGATAGCCTGGTTATAAATTATTTGTGAAGTTGGGATAGGAGCTGGACCTCCTTCGATTATTGCGTCTACAAATGAGCGTACTTTTAAATAAAATCTGTCTTCGCCTTTGTCAGTGATAGGCACAGGTGTATGAGTTGGAGTTCCGAATTTATCGTGGAATAAAGTAATATCGCCACAACTTCCGTCCCATGCGCCACCCCATAGTAGTTCGGGATTTGCAGGTTCAATTTTAAGTCCTGCATCTTTACCTAAAATAATCGTAGCGCCTGTGGTGTTCATATGCATAGCCCACGACATTCTAAAATCAAGTGTGATTCCACCCTCTAAGCGGATAAATGCTGCTGAAAAATCGTCTACGTTGAAACGCTTCACATCATCTTCGTTATTATATTTTGGGTTTGTTCCAAAGTGGTTGTAAGCACTAGCTGAAACAGTAAGAGGTTTTGGATACCCTATGCTGTTTAATACCATGTCAAGTGCATAACAACCGATATCTGCTAGCGCGCCTACGCCTGCATATTGTTTTTCTATAAAAGTTCTTCCGGGGATACCTCTTCTTCTTCCTCCGCCTGTTTGAATGTAATAAATATCACCTAATTCACCAGATTGCACAACTTCTTTAATTTTTTTCATTCTTGAGTCATATCTTGGTTGAAATCCAACTGTAACAATTTTACCTGATTTTTTTTCTGCTCGCATTATCTCTATAGCTTCATCAAGGTGGATAGTCATAGGTTTTTCTAAAAGAACGTGGCATCCAGCCTCTAGTGCTTTTATAGCACATTCAGCATGTGTGGAGTTATAAGTACACACACTAACTCCGTCTAGCTTTTCTTTTGACAACATGACGTCAGCGCTTTCATAAGCGTTTGCGGTTTTCAATTCGTATTTGTCAAGGAATTCTCTGGCTTTTCCCTCAACAATGTCGCAACCCGCTACAATTTCAATGTCGTCCATTTGTGCGTATGCCCTCATATGGGCATTGGCAATTCCACCGGTTCCTATAAAACCTATTCTTAGTTTTTTCATTTGATTAACTCCTTTTTAACGGCTTGTATTCAGCCTTTTTTTCTTGAATATAGCATAAAATATATTTCAATTATGGTTTCATCTCTTTTACTTGATTTATATAGTACTTTACTAGATTAATGTCACTTCCCGGCATCAATCTGTGGTCGGGGCATGGGATAAAACCACCAAGTTTATAAAGGCGATACATCCTTGCGAGTTCGTCGTCGACGGCAGCTTTGTCTTTCATAAAGCAAATTTTGTCAAGTCCGCCCACTCCACGCTGCTCCTTCCCAAAACGTTCTCTAGCTTTTTCAAATTGATCTCCCCAAGTTCCTACTTCAATTGGGAAAAGAGTGTTAACACCGTTTTCTATCCAAACTTTCTGAAGCGAATCAGTCACTCCGTCACAGTCAAGAGAGATAATTTCAATTCCATAGGATTTAACGAGGTCGTTACGCTTTTTATAATGCTTTGCACATAATTCTTCAAAAATCTCAGGTGAAAGTAATGGTCCGTTTTTGAAACAGATATCTTCCCAATAATGCGCAAAGTCAAATTTCATACCTGTTTTAAGTGTGGCTTCGACTGTTTTGTATTGCATTTCTGCAAAAGTATCTACTATTTCTTGAAGAAGCTCATAATCGTCAAAAATCATGTATGACATTCCAATGACCGAAAGAAAATTTCTGATTTTTCCGAAGACACTTCCCATTTCTAACCCAATCGGGGAATTACGAGGTTCCGAAATAGTTAAATTTTTATTAGCTTTTTCGACCATGCGCTCAGGAGAAAACATCATTTTATCTTTATATAACGTCAAAAAAGAGTCCATGTCTTTTAGCTGGTAATCGTCCTCTGATGGAATTGAACCTGCTCCTTTGCGAGTGCGTTCTATCAATCCGTCTGGATTTTGATATCTAATAAATCCATTTGGTAACTCTTCTAATACCTTATGCTCAAACTTGGGGAAAAGATCTACATTCCCTCCCTTCAAATTTCGCCAGTTGAAGTCCCACCCAAGAATTTTATCCAACTCTTGATCAGCTTCATTGCTGTCTTGCACAGCCAATGCAAGTTTTCTTGATATATGACCTTGATCCGCCCACTCCAACAGCAGTTCACCCCAATAACCAAAATGCACTACTGGCAATCTGTCTATTTCTCCTGAATATTTAAGTATGTTCATTGCTCTTTCGGTGTTTGTCATGATTAATAATACCTCCCGTATTTATGTACTGCTTGGTACATTGATATGATGTTTTGGGTCGGTGTGTTGTCTTGGATTTCATGTGTTGGTGCAAAATGATAACCAAAATGTGGCATCATAGTTTCAAGAGTTTTTTTGCAAATAATATCGACTTCTTTTTCAGTGCCATACGCAAGTTCTCCAGCAGTAGAAATGCAACCTCGAAATGACAGCCTTCCTCCAAATGTATCTACGAGATATTTCGGAGACATATTTGTAGCCTCTGGTTGAAGTGTGTCAACAGCTGCTATTCCCATTTTTATAAATTCTTCATACACCCAGCTTGAAGAACCGCAGGTGTGGATAAGTAATGGTTTCTTTGCATTTAACTATTTTATACATGCTATTTCTCCATGTTTCTTCCAGTGTATTCGCGCAACAATTTAACATAACATTTATATTGTTCCATTGTCACATCAGGAGGAGTTTGATGGTCTACAGAAGGTATATATTTTCCTGACTTTATTGCAGGGGATATGCGCTCAAACTCACAGCGCATTGCACTCTCTCCATTTTTCATTACAGTTTTATCGAAACCACCTATCATTAACCAATCTGGATGATTTTCCCTTAATCTATTTACGTCTACTCCTGCCATTCTCTCGAGCGGGAGACAACCCTCAATTCCACTATCTTTAAACCAAGGAATCAGTGGCTCAACTTGTCCATCAGTGTCGATAAAAACTTTTGTGCCTTTTTCTTTGATTAGAGGTACTACTATTTCATAATATGGGTGTAAAAATTCTAAGTATTGTTCTTTGGATAGCATAGGCCCTAGATTATAACTCATGTCTTCTGCAAAAGTCATGTATTCAGGAGTAAGTACACTGTAAATCACTTCTAAGATTTTCTTGTAATACTCGGTAAGGTCTGAGTTGATTTCTTTCATTAATTCCGGTTCATCATAAAAAGCAAAGAGATGATTTTCTATTCCAAAAAGAGTTCTGGGAAACCAAAAAAATCCTTCTAGTGTGAACCAAAAAATAATATCACCTTTATCGTGCAGAGTTTTAATTTTTAAGAGCTCATCTTTCAGTTTAAGTAAATAACTTTTTGGGTACAACAAGTGTTTTAGCGCTAGATAGGATTCTCTGTTTGTAATTGCACCATTAGCTTTATGATCAGCTTTAGAGAAGTTTTTATCTTTAACAGATATCCAAATTTGGTAGTGGTCATCAAGCCCGAAGTGGTGGAAAAGTTCGTTATTAGACAAATTAGTGCCCCATGAGTTTATCGTCTCTGTCCACCATGTAGCCCATTCAATGTTTGGTAGTCCTGCGCTATTGTCACCGTTTAGCGCTGCTATCATTCTTTCTCGATTATTCATTGCGAATTCCTCGTTTAAATAATATTTGATTATAACTAGGACATTTTTGGAGAATTTTTGAGCGTTTGTTCTATAATATTAGTGTATAGTGGAGATTTGCGCCCGAAAAAAATACAACGTCATTACAAATACTTTATTGCTATTCAATTCATCTGAATATGGATTGGGATAATATGCAAAAGTATTTTTAGAAATGAAATTGTATTTGTTAAAAAGAGTATAAGCATTTTTTTTCTTGTTGTCAAGTGCTTTGATAAATAATCATAAATTATCATAAAAAAAGACAAAGGACCAAGTCGGTCACTTTGCCATATTGCTAGAACTATTCAGGTTTACTTCAAAATACCTTCGAGAGATTTAATCAAATAAACTTTTATATCATCGTTTAAAATAATAGACTCACCATCTGAAACTCTTGAGTCTAAGCTCCAAATCCCTGTTCCCTGTAGTTTGTAGTCTCTTTTTGAAAACATATTTTGAGAAATGTCACAAGTCGCAGTAAAAGGAATTGCTACACAAATCTGCTCGGAAAACTTAACAGCAGTTTTTTCTGCTACATTAATCAAATAAGCCCCTAATCCATGTTGCTGATATGGTTTTAGTACAGATAAATCATCAATTTGTGGTATGTATTTATCTTTATATGGACCTAATTTCGAGTTTCTAAGTAAAGTGATATAACCTAAAATTTCATTTTCGTACTCAGCGATAAAAACTTTTCGGTCTCCTCTTTGTTGGTCAGAATAATAAGAAAGTAGTAAGTCTAAAGACTTATCATCTCCTTGTCTTGAAAAAGCGCAGTGTAAAATATGAGCATCTTCTCTTTTCATAGGTCTAATATTATAAAACACGCCCATAAATACACTCCTTCATCTAATCTTATTCAATCATTAATCGTGGTTACCAAGCGTTCCTTGACTAGAAGCTTTTAGATACGCAGTGATAAAACCGTCTAAATCGCCGTCCATAACTGCATTGATATTACCCATCTCAAAACCTGTTCTGTGATCTTTTGCCATTGTGTAAGGCATGAAAACATAAGAGCGAATTTGGCTTCCCCAAGTAATCTCTTTTTGATCTCCTTTGATATCAGAGATTTTATCAAGATGCTCTCTCTCTTTAATTTCTACTAACTTGGAAATAAGCATTTTCATAGCTACATCTCTGTTTTGATATTGGCTTCTTTCAACTTGACAAGATACAACAATTCCTGTTGGGATATGAATTAATCTCACAGCAGAAGATGTCTTATTAACCTTCTGTCCACCCGCTCCACTAGCTCTATATACTTCCATCCTAATGTCATCAGGTGCAATGTCGACATTTGTGTCCTCGTCAATTTCAGGCATAACTTCAAGTGAAGAGAATGAAGTGTGTCTTCTGCCTGCAGAGTCAAATGGAGATACTCTCACCAAACGGTGAACTCCAGCTTCGCTTTTTAAAAATCCGTATGCATTTTCGCCTTCTACTAATATAGACGCACTCTTTAATCCAGCCTCGTCCCCATCAAGATAGTCAAGTGTAGAAACTTTGAAACCATGTCTTTCGCCCCAACGATTATACATTCTGAAAAGCATTTCTGCCCAATCTTGAGCCTCTGTTCCACCAGAACCTGCGTGGAAAGTAATAATCGCGTTTTTCTTGTCATATTCACCTGTAAGCAAAGTGGTCAGCTTCATTGACTCAATCTCACTGCCTATACTAACTACTTCGGATTGAACCTCGGGCAATAAAGTTAAATCTTCCTCTTCATCTCCCATTTCAATTAAAGCAAAAGTATCTTCAGCACGGCTTACTAAACGCAAGTAACCCTCGTCTTTTGCCTTAAGACCAGCAGTTCTTTGCAAGACTTTTTGGGCATTTTCCATGTTGTCCCAAAAGCCTGGCTCAGCTGCTTTATGTTCAAGCATATCTACTTCTTCTCTAAGTCTTTCAAGCCCTAAAGCGTCTTTTAATTCGTTTAAATCTGATTGGTATTCTAGCAATATTCTTTTTTGTTCTTCAAACTGTAACATTCAATTCACCTTTCAATTAGAAACAAGTCTCACTTTTCTAATTATACATGAAATCGGGATAATTGTAAATACTAAAACTTTATTTTTTGCTTTTTTATTAAATTGATTAAAATATGAACAGTATGATAATTATTTGATATGTTATTGCATTATACACAATTTTGAGTTAAAATATAAAAAAACATATTTTTGAGTATGTAAAGTGATTTTTATGCTACAAGTTTTATGTTTTTAGTTCGAAAACTCAATTTTGCTTATTCAAAATCACAAAAACTTTGAGGCTCGCAGAAAGGAGCATAGTCATATATATGATTGATTATACAGGTATTAATTGTCCTGTTTGCAGTAAAACTTTTTTAGAAAATGACGATGTGGTAGTTTGTCCAAAGTGTGGCGCACCATACCACCGAGATTGTTATGTTGAAAATGGTGAATGTATTTTCACGCAGTTGCATGAGAAAAATGAGAATTGGGAACCTCCAAAGCCTGAAAAACCGGTTAATACTCACACATATGAAATTAAAGATCAAGAGTGCAAGTTTTGTGGAGTTTTAAATGCGCACAGTGCACTTTTTTGCTCGAATTGTAGCAAGTCTTTGTCTGGTGCACCTGAGCAGCATAATAATAGTGGTTACAAAACTAGTTTTTCTACGGGAGATCCATATACTGCTCCACACGCATATTCTCCTGGCGCTACTTTTCCGTTTGATCCAATGGCAAATGTTGATTTAACAGATAAAATGACGGAAACAATTACCTATGGAGAAGCTTCTAAGGTAGTTCAGCAAAATCTATCTTATTATTTACCTGTGTTTAAGAGGATTAAAGATAGAAACAAAGGAAAGTTTAATTTTTATGCTTTTCTTTTCTCAGGTCCGTGGCTTCTATATAGAAAGCAATACAAAAGTGGAATAATTTTTACAGTAGCAATGTTTGTGTTGTACTTAGCTCAAACTTTTCTAACTTTGAATGTTTCTATTCCAAAGCTCTATTCATTGCTAAGTGCCAACGGAATTCAACTTACAACTCAAGGACTTACTTCAGAACAAATGTTGATATTGGCGCAAAGTATTACAGGACAGGATTTACTCATCCTTACATTGCCGTTTTTTATGTTAGTCGCAATGTTTGTGATTATGCTGATTATTGGCTTTAGAGGTAACCGAATGTATATGAAGCATTGTGCAAATGTCATCAGCAAAACAAGAGAAGTTTCTGTGAATATCGAAGACTATAATACTAATATTATGGAAAAAGGTGGAGTTAACACTTCTATCACCGTTTGTATTGCAGTTTGTGCGCTGATTTCTTATTATTTACCTTATATGCTCTATTAAATTGAATAATTTATATAAAAAACTCCAAAGCTAAGATAAATTAGGTTTGGAGTTTTTATATGATTAAAAATAGAATTATTGTGGTTTTTGTGTTTCTTGCTCTTATGTTTTTGCTAGTTGTTTATTCGCTTTTTTCCATCGTTTCAAACGAAGAATTCGCAAATGTTGCTACTATACAAAGTGCAGGAAAGATTAACCTGAAAAATAGTAGAGGAACAATTTACGATTGTAATTTACAACCGCTTACCAATTCTGAAAAAGAAGTGTTAGGGGTTGCTTTGCCTGTGCCTGAAGTTGTTGATACACTTAAAAATGAAGTTGAAATCGACGCATCTTCATTCTTAAGCAGTGGAAAGCCTATTACATTTTACTCAGAAAAATCGATACAATCAGAATTTATTGATTTTTTTGAAGTTGATAAACGTTATGTTCCAATAGCTTCAAATTTAATTGGATATATTGATTATAGTGGACATGGAGTTACAGGGGTTGAGCTTGCCTTTGACGATATCCTCTCAAAATCAGGAGGAGCGCTGAATTTAAGTTATAATGTTGACGCATTAGGAAGAATGATTGTAGGAGCAGAAAGAAACTACACAAACACACTTGATGATGTTACAGGTGGAGTAGTGCTGACTATAGACAAGGAAATTCAAGAAATTGCGGAAAAAGAAGCAGAAAAACTCACAAAAGGAGCAATTGTAGTAGTATCAGTGCCAGATTGTGAGATAAAAGCATTAGTTTCATATCCAGATTATGACCCAAATGATATAGTGAGTTATTTAGACCATGAGGATTCCCCAATGATAAACAGAGCTTTCGCCTCCTACGCTCCTGGTTCTGTATTTAAGCTGATTACTTCAATGGTCGCTATAAAATATGACTATAAAATAAATGAATTGTATGAATGTAGGGGAATGATTGACGTGAACGGTACCCAGATAGAATGTTATGGTGGGCATGCTCATGGTAATGTTAACTTACAAAGGGCATTGCAACACTCGTGTAATGGGTATTTTATAAACCTTGCGTTGACTATTGGAGAAGAAAAGCTTTGGGATTTTGCTAATATTTTGGATTTCGACGAAAGAACTCTTTTTTACAATGAATATGGAACAACTAGTGGAAATTTAAGCACACTAAAAAATTTATCTTCTGATCCTGCGCTTGCAAATTTTGCAATAGGTCAAGGAGATTTAACAGTTACTCCTGTAAAAGTAGCAGAATTGATTAATACAATTGCTTCATATGGTTTTTACACTAGTGCCAAACTATATAAAGGTGAGATGCTAGAAAACGGTGACGTTTTATACAATTATGACGAAGGAGAAAAGCTTCAAGTAATAACAAGGAGAGATTCACTTGAAATAATGCGTTACATGGAAACTGCTGTATTGCTTGGAACTGGACGTGACGGAGCTGTAGAGGGAGTTTCGGTTGGTGCAAAAACAGGAACTGCTGAAACTAATGTTTTTGATGGATGGCAAGAACTCTATAATTTTTGGTACGCTGGGTATTTAACAATAGATAAATCGCCTGAGTATGCAATAGTTGTGATGAGCGAGGGTATCACTGCTGCACAGGACAAAACAGAGGAAATATTTAAGAATATAGGGACCGAAATATCAAAATTAGAAAATGTAAAAATTCCGTGAATTATTTATGAAATATTGACATTGTAAAACAATGTGATATAATAAACTATACATTGATTGCAAAAGTTAAGATTTTTCCACTCACAGAGAGATGTTTGCTTGCTGAGATAACATTGAGATTTCGGGAAAATTGTGCCACTTTTCACGTTAAGTGCGATTTGCAATATTTATCTATATTGTAACGGCAACCGTTGATAAGAACAGCGGCGTTTTCTGCGTTAAAGAGTTTTAAGTGACAGGCTTGCCTGTAATTTGGGTGGTACCGCGGATTTCTCCGTCCCATTTTTGGGGGAGAGGTCTATTTTTTTTTACAAAAATATATTTAAACACGAAATGGAGCATCATTATGCAATGGACAGGACTAAATGAATTAAGAGAAAAATATCTTTCATTTTTTGAAAGTAAAGAGCATCTTCGCCTACCGAGTTATTCGCTTGTTCCTCAAGGGGACAAGAGTTTACTTCTTATAAATGCGGGTATGGCACCGATGAAAAAATATTTTACTGGTGAGACAGTTCCACCGTCAAAAAGAGTTACAACATGTCAAAAGTGTATCAGAACTCCTGATATAGAAAGAGTGGGAATAACTGCAAGACATGGAACTTATTTTGAAATGCTTGGAAATTTTTCTTTTGGTGATTATTTCAAAAAAGAAGCGACAGCATGGGCGTGGGAATTTTTTACTAAGGTAGTTGAAATTCCAGCAGAATTATTGTATTGTTCCGTTTATGAAGAAGATGACGAGGCATATGATATTTGGGTGAAAGACGTAGGAGTAGATTCGTCTCACGTTGTGAGAATGGGTAAGGAAGATAACTTTTGGGAGCTAGTTTCAGGTCCGTGTGGTCCTTGTTCCGAGATTTATTTTGACCGTGGTGTTAAACATGGCTGTGGTTCAGAAGATTGCACAGTAGGATGCGATTGTGACCGATTTATCGAAGTTTGGAATTTAGTTTTTACTCAGTTTGAAAAAGATACCGAGGGCAATTATACTCCACTTCAAAACCCAAACATCGACACAGGTATGGGACTTGAGAGACTAGCTTGCGTAATGCAAGATGTCGATAATTTGTTTTTGGTTGATACAATTCAAAAAATCATGAAACATATTTCTGAAATTGCAGGAGTAGCATATGGTGATTCAGAAAAAACTGATATTTCACTTAGAGTTATTACTGACCATATCAGAAGCACAACTTTCATGATTGGTGATGGAGTTATGCCGTCAAACGAGGGAAGAGGATATGTGCTTAGACGTTTATTAAGACGTGCTGCAAGACACGGGAAACTACTTGGAATTAATAATTCTTTCTTAGCTCAAGTTTGTGAAACGGTTATTGCTGAAAACGAAAACGCTTATCCTGAGCTCAGGGAAAAACAAGAAACTATTATCAAGATTATAAACTTTGAAGAAGAGAGTTTCTATAAAACAATTGACCAAGGACTCACTATTCTTAACAACTTTATATCTAAAGCAGATAGTAAAGTTTTTTCGGGTAGTGATGCTTTTAAACTTAACGATACCTATGGATTTCCACTGGATTTAACAAAAGAAATTCTTGAAGAAAAAGGAATTTCAGTTGATGAAGAACGTTTCAATGCACTTTTGTTTGAACAAAGGGAGAGAGCTAGAAATGCAAGGAAAAAAACCGAGACAGCCGGTTGGTCAGGTGATGGAAACGGGCTTGAAAACATTAAGGCAACAGAATTTGTTGGATATGAGAAGTTAAAGTCCCAAGCGAATATCCTTGCAATTGTAAAAGATGGGAAAAAAGTTGATGGAGCAACCGAGGGTGAGGAAGTGTTTATTGCACTCGATGTAACTCCTTTTTATGCAGAGAGTGGTGGACAAGTTGGTGACAGCGGTATAATTTCTACTTCTTTGGGTAGTGCTGACATAGTTGGAACTACGAAAAATGACAGTGGTATCTATATTCACCAAGCAATTGTTACAGACGGATTATTGAAGTCCGGAGAATCTGCAGAGGCTGATGTAAATATCATAAAACGCAGAGCAATTATGAGAAATCATACATCTGCACACCTTCTTCAAGCAGCTCTAAGGCAAGTTCTTGGCAATCATGTGGAACAAGCAGGGCAATTAGTTGACGAAAAACGCATGAGATTTGATTTTACTCACTTTTCAGCACTTACGCAACAAGAAATTGGGGCAATAGAACTTATTGTAAATAAGCAAATTGTTGACAGTGTTAATGTTGAATGCCGTGAAATGACAATCGAAAAAGCTAAAGAAATTGGAGCAATGGCTTTGTTTGGCGAAAAATATGGTGACGTGGTTAGAGTTGTTTCAGTCGGTGATATTTCAAAGGAATTTTGCGGTGGAACTCATGTAGAAAATGCATCACAAATTGGCTTGTTTAAAATTATTTCAGAGTCTTCGGTTGCTGCAGGCGTTAGAAGAATTGAAGCAGTTACAAGCTTTGAAATCATGAGATTAATTAATGATTACACTTCAATATTAAAAACAACTGCTCAAAACTTAAAAGCAAATAATATAAACGAACTTCCAACAAAATCTGCAAGTGTTGTAGCAGAAATGAAAGAAAAAGATAGACAAATTGATGTTTTGAATTCAAAAATAGCTAACACTGCTTTAGAAAATGTAATGAATAATTCAATTGACGTTTGTGGTGTGAATGTAGTTTCTGCTCTTGTATCGGGTGCAGATTCTAAGTCGCTCAGAAGCATGGCAGATAAGGTGAAAGACATTTCTACTGACAAGGCTATAGTTGGAGTTATCGCAGGGGTTAGTGACGGAAAAGGCACTATTGTAGCATATTGCTCTAAATCAGCGATTGAAAAAGGCTTGAAGTCAGGAAATATCGTGAAAGCAGTAGCTCAAATCACTGGAGGAAACGGCGGAGGAAAACCTGATTTCGCAATGGCAGGTGCAAAAGATATTACAAAATTAGACGAGGCTATTTCCCAAGTTGCGAAAATTGTTGCTGAACAAATGAAAGATTAAATATAGAAAGTTGGGTAATTATGGATTGTATTTTTTGTAAAATAGTAAGTGGGGATATTCCGGCAAAAAAAGTGTACGAGGATGACTTTGTTTTGGCGTTTTGGGATATCAATCCAATGGCAAAGGTTCATATCTTGTTAATTCCTAAAACTCACATAAGTTCGGCAGCAGAAGTAGACGAAAACACCGAGAATTTAATAGGTAAAGTTTTCACTATTGCTGCAAAGTTAGCTAAAGAGATGGATTTAGACGATGGATTTAGAATTGTAACAAACTGTAAACAACACGGTTGCCAAAGTGTAAATCATTTACATTTTCATCTAATTGGTGGAGAGCAGTTAAGCCCAAAACTTGGTTAATTACCTTGATATGTACTACATTTATTTGTTTTAATGAAGTGCTTATCAATAAAAAAGGAGAATGTCAAAATGAGTGAGTATTATAATATAACGATAGCAGGAGTAAATAGGGATTTACCAATATGTCCTATTGACGATCATCTGGATATAGCTGGATTTGTAATGTTTGGAGATGTTGAAATCACTGTTGCTAGTGCAAAAGAGTTGCTTAAAGTATGCCCAAAACATGATGTTATTGTAACTGCTGAAACAAAGGGAATTCCACTTGCCTATGAAATGGCTAAAATGGGGAATACGGATTATGTCGTAGCTCGAAAGGGTATCAAAGCGTACATGATGAACCCTATAATGGTTGAAGTGAAATCCATTACAACCGGTAGTGTTCAAAAACTTTATTTTTCTGAGGCTGACTGTGACAAACTTAGAGGAAAAAAAGTATTAATTGTTGACGATGTTATCAGCACAGGGGAGTCCTTGGCTGCGCTTGAAAGGTTGCTTGCACAAATTGGAGATGTTGAAATTGTTGGCAAAGCAGCAGTGCTTGCAGAAGGAGTAGCAACAGAAAGAGACGATATTGTATATCTTGAATCGTTACCATTGTTTTTTAAATAGTGGAAAATAAATATTAAGGGGTGTCGATGAATGAACAGACCGTTTGCTTTTCTCGGATTTTCATATCTGTTTGGGCTTATTGTCGCGTTTTTCGGCACCTTGCTTTTTGGAATTGTGTTAGCAGTATGTTCTGTTATAGCTTTTGTGGTAATCTTAATCAAGAAAATTGACAATGCAGAACTTAAGATTTGCCTTTTCGGATTTGCGGTTTCTATTTTTACTTTATTGTTGTTCAATACAATCTATATAACTGAGTTTGAGGATTATTATGGAAAAGAAGTAAATGCAAAAATGACTCTATATGATGTTATATCGCATTCAGACTCAACAACTACATACAGTGCAGTGGTGCATGAAATAGACGGTGAAGATGTTAGAGATTTTAGTATTAAGCTAAACAGTTCAATAGCTTTTTTATATGACTATGGTGATGTTTTACAAGTAAATATCGCTTTTTCTGAAAATGAGAATGAAACAGGATTTTCTCTACAAAATTCGATGATTGCAGACGGCTATGTTCACTTCGCAAGGGCAAGTTTGTATGAGGGGTATAGTATGACTGAATCGCAAAACTCAATTTTACATATTCCGTCATTTATTAAAAATCTTACCATCAGCAAAGTAGATGAACTGTATATGGACGACATTGCAGATTTTTTAATTGCAATGCTAGTTGGCGACAATTCCAGATTAAGCGATGAAGTGTATGAAGATTTTAGGTTAGCTGGTGTAAGCCATGTAATTGTGGTTTCGGGAATGCATTTATCGATTATTTTCACTTCCCTTTTTATGTTGTTTAAGAAAATTCGAATCCCGTGGTATGTTTCGTATTTGATATTAATTCCAATGATTATTACTTATGTTATGATTTGTGGAATGGGGAAAAGCGTGCTGAGAAGTGGCGTGATGATGATACTGCTATTGGTAGGTAATTCCCTTGGGGAAGAAACCGATGGGTTAAATTCGCTAGGTTTTTCGTGTTTGCTTCTTTGTTTGTTTAATCCATATAGCGCGGTTGATATAGGCTTTTTATTATCAATTGCTGCAACAGGCGGAATTATATATTTATCTCCGATTTTGTTCGATAAGATTAAAATTACCAAACTAGAAAAAGGAAGTAAACTACTAGAAAAAGGAATAAAATTCATCAATGGAATTTTCAATGTGATTTGTGTTTCCGTTTGTGCATTTTTGTTTGTGACACCAATTCTGGTGTTTGCTTTTGGGACAATAAATCCGTTGTCAATTTTAAGTAGTACTATACTAGCATTACCTGCTAGTGTGTTTTTGAGCGTTGGAATAATAACTGTTGTTTTGGGATTTGTCCCTATATTGGGCGAGTTAGTTATCATTCCTATGATTATAGTGAATTTAATGGGCAAATTTATTTTATTCTTTTGTTCGATTATGGCAGAGGTGGGAGCGAAACTGTGGGTTTTACCTGAAAATCGCTCTATCATCTTATTCGTTGGATTTTGCTTTGTTTTGGCGATTACTTTTTTGTTCAAACCCAGTTTGACAGTGAAAGTAACAGCTTTGATTTGTACTGCAGTCATTATTTTTAGCGCATATTATAGCACGTGGATTCAGTTCCAAACTCCAAGAGTGATTATTGCTGATATTAGCGGTGGCAATCTCGTTATGATAAAACAAGGCGATGCATGTGCAATTTTAACTGCATCTGGTTATTCATCATATACAGTGAAATCTATTTTTACAGAATATAATATAGACAAAATAACATATCTTAATGTAGATGTAAACGACCCCAGTAATGCAGAAAGTTTTATTATGGATAATTATGAAGTGGAGAATTTCTTAGAGGGTTCAGAAGTTAGAATGACTGATGATATTCTTATAAATCCACTTATAGAAAACAAGCTGATTGAAGTGAAAATAGGAGACAAATCTCTTGTATTAGATTCGGTGCCTTTAAACATTACTGATATTTCAAGCGATGTTGCCGTACTAACATCAGGAAACTCTACTGTAAGAGGTGATATAGTTTTTGCTTCTAACCTTGCAGTAGATGAACTAGCAACAGGGAGTATTGTTTTTCCGATTAATGATAGTTATTATTCGTTGTTAATTGATAATGAAATTAAGATTAGGAGCATGGATTAATGTCGCAAATTGATTATAGAGAATTTGGAAAAAAAATAGATAAGAGTGATTTCAGTTCAATTTATTTTTTCTATGGACCCGAAAAATATATGCTGATTGACAGGCAACAAAAATTATTGAATA
>CAYJBU010000051.1:0-4687 GCA_964368155.1 uncultured Eubacteriales bacterium
CAAAATTTTACCTTTGCTGTCTTTGTACGTTTTTTGTATTGGTTCGACTATAATTCAACAAATTAAACCTGTGACGAACAAATTTCAAGTTCGCCACAGGTTTTTTACTATTTCGCATCAATAATTTGAATGTTTTCAAGTGCTAATCCTGTTTGATTAATTATAATATCTTGAACTATCAGCATATTATCCTCTAAGCCTTTAACAACAGTTGTGCATGTGTCTTCGTTGATATAAACCACAACATCGTCAATTCCTTTTGCCTTAATCAAATTTTCTGCATTCGATTCCATAATCATGTTTTGCGCAATTTGCGCGGAGTCGTCAACAGCCGCTTTTTTTGCTTCTGCATCCATTTCTTCGTTGTCCAAAACAGCACTTAGAATGTCAAGCGCATCGTCTCTTGCTGTTTGCCTTTCAATTCTAGCCTGTGCCATGACATCATTTATTCCATCGTCAACTACTGTAGTGTTATTATCTGATTCGTTGGTCGTTGTTTGTATGTAACTGTTGTTGACAAGTTGTGCAATTCCCAAATTTTCATCCTCAATCTCATGGGTTTCGGGTTGCCCAACCGAGCTTGTCGGAGTCGTGTTTGCCGGAATTGTCTCTGTGAATTGCCAGTTTAAATAAACCGCTGCTCCCAATGCTAATATCAACGCTCCTAAAATTATTTGTCTTTTTGCTGCTTTCATATGAATTTACCTCTCTTTATTTGTTTTTTGCCACGACGCAAACTTTGTTGGCAGGCAGGTCTAACACTGTACTTATCGCATTGATAATATCTTCTTTTATCACTGCGTTGTTTGCGTATCTGCTTGCAATAACTATACCTTTGACCTCGGGTTCGAGCTGTGTTAAAATTACAGCCTCTTGCGCCCCGTCACTGTTTTTGATAATGATATAACTCTCCTCGCTTTCGGAGTCATCGGTTTTAATTTCTTTCGCATATACATACTGCTCCTTAGCGTGCAAAGTTATCATTACATCGGGGGAATTCTCACCTGTAATAGCTGACACAATTTCTTCTATTCTGAGTTCCGTTTCGCTGACATAGTCATAGTCATCTTCCACTGCAACAACCGCACTACTCTCGGGTATTAAATCGGATAGCACAATGAGCGCAATACCGACAAAAGCAATTATTGCTATAATTTTTAAGTATTTTTTATTAGATAATATGTCATCAAGCTTGAATTTATTCTTCACTTGTCACCTCCACAGGCAAAATGTCTGAAAATAATTCTCTTAAAATCACCTTTGCGTTGTCGATATCCGACTTATGAACCAGTATAACTTTGATACTTTTTATATCTATACTATCGCCATTATTCTCAACTTCTAAACTTATTTCTTTGCATGGGATATGCACTACACCCAGCGCATCTTCAACCAATTCTATAAGTTCTTTTTCGGTTTCGAGCGCATAATAATCTCCTATTTTCTTGTCAATTTCTTGCTGATACGAATTGTCAATAACAAATTCACCCAAATCCCATTCAACCCCTCCAAATCCCAACACCGTAATTATGATTATCAAGGTGTAAAGCAAGGCATATATGCAGTCGATTAACTTATCTTTTGGACTTAAATAATAAATAATTTCACCCAAAATCAAAGAAGAACACGCAGTAAAAAGCATTCCACTAATCTCGTCCAAAACATTCACCATCCTTATTCTTCTATGCTCCAAAAAACAGTGTAATTGCTGATATAACAATTGAAATCACACAAAATGAAATTAGTACCGCCAAGAGGATTTTTATAATAATAATCAACACCGAAAGCACTTCATTCACCTTTTTATATGCAAAAAAATCTGCTGCAATAGAAGAAATATTAAAGGCAAAAAGCCACAAAACCAGCTCTATAATTGGCGCAATAAAAATACTTACACAGGCTATAATCCCAAAAGCTCCAGCTCCTGATTTAAGCAGTTTAACGCTGTTTTGAACTGCGACAACAGAGTCTCCCAATGCAGACCCAACAATAGGAACAGCACTTCCAGCGAGTATTTTTATAGTCTTTGTTGTGAGTTGATCCGTCGCTCCCGATAACGCAGTTTGCATTGAAATAATTGTTGAAAAAAGCGTGATTGCACTCACTAAAATCCACTTTATACACTTGTATACACTGTCGCAAAGCGACTTTATGTTAAGATGAGAAAACGCTGACGAAATTGATAATCCTAAAAAAATTGATAAAGACGGAATGATAATCCCATTGCACAGCGCAGTAAAAGCATTTGCAGTAAATAGAGATATAGCGCTGAAACTTCCGCTAATAGCGGGGTTGCCTCCAGCCACAAAAAGAACTGCATATATTGGAATTGCAGCCAACACAAAAACGCTGACACTCTCCGTAATAACCAAAGTCCCACTGATTAAAGACAACACATGAGGCAGAGTTACAACACAAATTGAAATTGCTCCTGCTAGCTGAACCAAGGCTGAAATCTCGTCATTAAGTGAATTTATAAACGAGGTTATCGCAATTAAAGCTATGGTAATTGCCAAAACTCTAAGCGGATTTAAGTATTTTGCACGTATCGCATCTGACATCACTGAAAAAATGTTTTCAAAGCTAAAATCAAAACTGTCGCTAACTTCATCAATCCCCATTCCAAACAAAGTGTCCCTCCCTTCCTCGGGCAAATTTTCAATCAAGCCTTCTGTGCCGAGTGAATCCTCAGCACTGCAATCTATAGAAAAAAACGTCATAAACGTGATTAGCATAATAATAAATACTATATATTTTTGTTTTTTCATTGCATCAAAACCTCCCTTATCAAAGCTATCAACTCTTCAAATAAAGGAAAGGCGATAAAAACACAGGCGAATTTTGTGACGGTTTGAATTGCTGTAGAAAGACCCTTTTCTCCGCAGTCCTCACAAATGGAGCTACTTATTTTGCTCATAATAGTAAGCCCCAACATTTTTATGGGAATTGTAAAAATTTCAGTGTCAATCAATTCCAATTCGTTTATGTTGTTAAGCACATTTTCTATGTAATCAAGAGCTAGAAAAAAAATGCTTGCAACAGCGGCAATTGCAATACATAGACCCATTTCAGGGTTAGTTTTTTTAACTACAGTACTTAAAATAGCAGCGACCAGAGCAACCACAAAGCACAAGTACACGCTCATAATCCAAACACCGTTTTAATTGTTTCAAACAAGTCGCTAATCTCATATACCATTATCCCAAGAACAGTCACCAATCCTGCTAAAATCAGCATTAAACCTTGTTCTTCACGACCTGAACGGATTAACAGTTGATTTAGAATAGCTACTATTATACCAATTGCGGCTATTCTAAAAATTAAATCTACGTCCAAAATATTTCACCTCACGCAAACAAAATCATCAGATTATCACCAAAGTTGTCGCCACTCCAATAAAAGAGTAAAATAACAAGTTGGTTTTTGCCTTTTCTTTAAGTCCTTTTCCCTCTTCTTCAATCCTCGCCATACAAAATTCTATTTGCATATCAATGCAAGACAATTGTTCCTCTTTATCTGTTCTTCCCAAGTTTGATAAAAAAACTTTGACCGTTTTGCCGTCTTCTTTGTTTTCAAAATAGTCTTCGATTTTTTGATTTTGCTTCATTGCTAGCGAAAAACAATCTCCCGAATGTTCATATATTTCAGACAGAGAAAAACTGTAAAAGTAAATATACTTTTTTAAGTTGCTTAAGAAAATATTATATTCCTTTAAACAGCTCAGTGAATATTTAACTTTCATAGTTTTTTGAACTCCGTAAAGCATGAATGCCATGCAAATCAACAGCGAACCCAAAATTTTTAAGTAATTCATTTTTCTCCCACACTTTCTTGACTTTGCAAGGGTTTGCCCTGCCCTCAAGCTCTACAATATGCGAAAATGCATTTGTTTCTAGAAGTTTTTTTGCAAGTGGTCTTAATCCTTTGTCAAATTTCCCATGTATTGTTGCAACTAACGCCACTCCACTGGCTGCTGCATTTTCAATTACAGAGATTTCGCTGTCTTCTATCTCGTCACAAATTATGTATTTTGCACCCAAATTTCTCATTGCATGATTAATCCCTGCTTCTTTTGGATATCCATATAGAACATCGATATCGGTGTTCGAAAAACCTCCTGTTAACTCGTAGCGCTCGTCCAAAACCACCAATCTTTTTTCTGATAATATTACAATAATATCTCTTAAAGCAGTTGTTTTTCCACTAGACGGCTCGCCCACAATCAGCACACCGCCCGAAAAATCAGGAATATTTTTTCTGATATCCTCTGCGCAGCCGTAAATAAATCTGGGAACTCTTATTGTAACGGAACTGATGTTACTCAGGTTTTCAATCCCTCCATCTTTTATTACAGCAGTGCCACAAAGACCCACCCTGAAACGATTTTTATACGAGATAAACCCGTTTTTTATTTCTTCTATATGCTTGTACACAGAATTCTCGCAAAGGTCATATATGAAATCTTGCATATCAAACTTAGTAATCCTGTCTACTGTCGGAACGCTATACCTATCTTCGCCCATAAAAATCATTGGGGGAAAACCAACGGAAAATCTAATATCTGTAGCCATGTCCTTAAATTTTGCGGGTATGTTTAAAATATCGCTCGAGTATTTAGGCAAGGATTTCGCTATTTCGTCGAAATTTTTCATTTTTATAACATCCTTTCTTCACCGTGAAACATTGT
>CAYJBU010000051.1:4787-15291 GCA_964368155.1 uncultured Eubacteriales bacterium
ATTTCGTCGAAATTTTTCATTTTTATAACATCCTTTCTTCACCGTGAAACATTGTGCCACTTCGGTACTCTTTTACACAGTATATGAAAAAGATATTTATTTTAGAACTCGCCTTAACTCCCAATTTATATATACCGATTGAATGTTATGTATTTTTTGTAAAAAATTAAGATAAAAATTGTTTTAGTGCTATTTTAGAATAATAAAAGTTATCTAATAGTATATGATAACCATATATATGAAACTATTTTATAATTGGAAATCAACTATAACTGAAAACAAGAATTAAGAAATTGTTTCAAAAGTGAATAGGGAGGGTTACACGATGAATCATGCAGTTGTTTTAAGCAGACCGTCAAAAGAATGGGACAAAGGATTGCCTATTGGAAATGGTAGATTGGGTGCAATGATATCGGGAGATATCAAAAATGAAATCATTTACTTAAACGAGGAAACTCTTTGGTATGGTGGGGAGAAAAGCAGAACAAATCCCGACACTGTTAAAAACCTTGACAAAATTAGAGATTTACTTTTTGAGGGAGAGTTAGAAAAGGCGACATTCCTTGCAAAAGGTGCATATCTTTCTACTCCAAAATATTTATCGCCCTTTCACCCATTAGGCAACATGAAAATCAACTTTTTAGGGCACGAGGGCGAAGTTACAGATTACTGTGCAAAACTCGACATAGATAACGCTATTACAACAGTTGAATATAAACTCGATGGAGTAAAATATAAACGTGAAATCTTTGCTTCTTTGACCGAAAATTTAATTGCGATTAAAATTACCTCTGACGAAGAATTCACGGTTAACGCAAACCTAAATCGCAGGCCTTTTGAAGAATTCAGCGAAAAACTTGACGAAAACACTATTTCAATGTGGGGAACTTCCGGTCCAAACGGAGTTGATTACTACTGGACTGCAAGAATAATTTCTGAAAATTCCTCAACAATGGGCGACTACATAATTGCAGAAAACACAAAAGAGGTGGTTATTTACACCTCTGCTGAAACAAATTTTAACCAAAACAAGGACTACAGGCAACACTGTTTGATTTCCATTGCTAACGCAGAGGAGATTGGATTTGACAAGCTTAAAGAAATGCATATTAGTAAATATAAGAGCTTATATGATAGAGTAAGTTTTAGCATTTGCGAAAAGGCTTCTGACACGACCAGCGAAGAGCAAATTAAGAATATAAGCGATGGGACTTGCCTAGAACTTTCGGAAAACTTATTCCATTTTGGCAGATATTTGCTAATTTCCTCGTCATATAACTGCAAACTTCCTTCCACTTTGCAGGGAATTTGGAACGGCAGTTACACTCCTCCTTGGGAGAGCAAATACACGATTAACATCAACACAGAGATGAATTATTGGGCTGCAGAAGGCTGTAATTTACCTGAATGCCATTTCCCTTTGTTTGATTTTGTCGAAAGACTCAGCATCTCGGGCGAAAAAACCGCAAGGGATATTTACGACTGTGGCGGAAGTGTGGCTCACCACAACACAGACATATGGGCTGATTCCTTGCCTGAGGGCGTTTTAGACGGCTCACCATATTGGAACATGGGACTTGCATGGCTGTCTCTTCACCTTTATGAACATTTCCTTTTCACACAGGACAAAGAATTTTTAGAAAACAGATGCTTGCCATTGCTCAGAAAATCTGTTCATTTTTTCAATGACTATCTAATTAAGACACAAAGCGATTTGTGGCTAAGCGGACCTTCATTATCTCCTGAAAACAGTTATGTTTCCAAAAAAGGTGAACGTGGTGCAATCTGCATTGCTCCAACAATGGATTCTCAAATCATACGTGAATTATGCCAATCCTATGTCGCTGGAGTAAAAACACTTAATCTCGAAGATGAATATGTTGAAATCGCTACAGATATAATAAATCATTTGCCGAAAACACGTTTGGGCAGTGACGGAAGAATTCTTGAGTGGTATGAAGAATATGAAGAAGTCGACAAAGGACATAGACATATTTCTCATCTATTCGGACTACACCCGGGAACGCAAATCACTGAAAAAACACCTGAACTTTTTGAGGGAGCAAAGAAAACTCTGCAAACAAGGCTTGAAAACGGCGGAGGCCACACAGGCTGGAGTTGCGCTTGGATAATCAACATGTACGCAAGGCTTAAAGAGTCCGAGAATACATATAAATACATTAAAAAGCTTCTCGAAAATTCAATTCAGATAAATCTTTTTGATTCACACCCACCGTTTCAAATTGATGGAAATTTCGGTTTTGTATCGGGCGTAATTGAAATGCTTGTGCAGTCTCACGGAGATTGTATTGATGTTTTGCCGGCTCTTCCAAAAGAGTGGAAAACTGGCTCACTTTGTGGTGTGCGTTTACGTGGAAACATCTTTGCAAACATTGAATGGAATAATAACGAGTTAACTAATTTCACCTTGACTTCTAGCGAGGATAAAACAATTTCTGTTAAATATCAGGGTGTAGAAAAAAGTGTAAATCTTATAGCAAGTGTTGAAAACAAAGTTTATTAAGGAAACTCTCAAATTAAGTAAATTTCTGAAATAACAAATAAATCTTAATAGTAGGAACAGAAATTGGTTGGAAATTTAATCTTTTTAGGATTATCAAAAAGCATACTATTAAACTCAACAAAGGCAGTAACAAGTGGCTTAGCCATTTGTTACTGCCTTTTATTTATAATCATTTATAATTAATACCTGCTGAACAACTTGAAAATGGCTTTCTAACGCAAAAGAAAGCTGTTTTCAAGTTGTCGAAGTGCAAAGGTTTTCTTGACATTTTAATAAAATCCTTGCACTTCGATTTTCGCCTTTGGCGAAAATACAGCAGAAAGTATCAAGATAAGCCGTAAAATTTGCTCTGTGAGCGAATTTTACAACAAACGCTTTGCGTTTGTTCTGAATAACTTGTTATTCAGTAGGCTTTAATTATATAGCGTTTAAATATTTTGCTTTTGTAACCATTCGTATATAAATAGCCTTAATATGCCTTGCAATGATACTGACTTTTTATTAACAAAATATAACTCAGATTTACTCCGAAAGTTTCAAGATGTATTCCGAGAAAAAAACTTTTAGCGTTTGCGAAACTTGTTTCACTGCGTTGTCATTTTCACCTGCGAGCACAGCTTCGATTAGGCTATTATCTTCAACAAGACTACTACTGATACACCCTAAAATTTCGCTATTCATTTTTTCATTTTCGTCAATCGGAATTAACATCACAAACATTATTTTTATATCTTTTAAATCGGGAGAAGTAAAACTTTTCAACTCCTTGTTAGTAAAAATGTTAAAAGATGGGATTTTCACTCCTTTACTTTTTGCATGAAAAAGTGCAAATTCAAGTTCTGGGTAAATTTGACTTGAAATTTTTTCTCTATTTAAGATATCATTCGCAACCGTTTCGCTGTTTTCTCCCTCTTTGCAAACAATTTTAGAAATTTCATCAATCGCCTTATGGACATTAATGTCTATTTCCAGTGAATATATTTTCATTTCGTTTGCAATTGTTCTCATTTGGCTTGCCAGAACCGAAATTGTCTCAAGTTCCATTGTTACTTTATCTTTACTTTGTGGCTTTGTTTGTGTTTCGTATTTGTCAATTAAACTTCTGATTTTATCGACATCTTTTGCAGTGATTAATGGATTCACCTCTGCAACTTCAATGTTTTGAATTTTGAGTGAAATACTAGAAATCAAAAAATCTTCTTTTTCAATAACTTTTTCGGTGACGTCATTTTTTCCATATGCAGTTAAAATAACTTTGTTTTTAAATGTGTTTTTAAGCTTTGATAGCATCAATCTTGAAATCCCAATTCCACTCGAACATACAATTCCTATGTTGACTATTTTTGTGGATTCTTTTGATGATTCCAGTCTAACTAGAGCTGCTGCAAAATGCACTGTCAAAAATCCAATCTCTGATTCAGGAATTTCTTTTCCCACATGTTTTGTCAAAATTTTCGCAGTTTTTTCACATTTTTCATACACCTGTGAGTACTGCGTTTTCACCTCATTTAACATTGGATTATATATTTTCATTCCATTTGCAAGCCTTACAATAGTAGGCGCTAAATGTGCAAGTAAGCTGTGTAAAAACTCTTCATCTTGTTTGAGCATATATGCCTTTTTCTCATCAAAAGCATATATCATTTCATCTGCAATATTTTTTAATTCTTCGTAATCTGCGCTAAATTTACTGTGAATTTTCTCGAATTTTGACGCTTTTATATGTAGATAAATATATGAGATTTCGCTTTCTGGAATGGATATTTCGAATTCCTCTTCAATCTCGAAAGCTATGTTTTTCGCAATTAAATAATCATCGTCACTTCCCACAGAATTCTTTAGATTTGCATTTTCTTCAATGGTTTCTTTGTCCAAAATCCTTTTCACTGCAATGCTGATGTGAAAAATTAGTCCGATGTAAGACTGCTCTGTAAGAGAGCGAATATGCGAGCTGTTAATACAATTTATACATTCTGTAACTCTGCTTACAATATCTTCTCCCAAAAAATTTACAAAATCAGATTTTTGGAATTCATCAAATACATTTACATTTTGCGGAGTTTCCTCATACATGTCAAGCAAAAATTTCGCATCAATATTTTCAGAAATAAAAGCCTTTATCGCCTTTCGATAACTAGCTTCGCTACCAGAAATAGATATCCCACTTCCGGGTTTTTTTATGACCTTTAAATCAAACTTTTTAAACCACTGCTCCAGCACTTCCAAGTCTGAACTTATTGTAGCTTCGCTGACTTTAAACTTCGCACTATACCAAAACAGTTTTTTCACGCTTTTATCAATCAAGTTTTCGAAAATTATTCTTTTTCTTCTGTATTCCTTGTCCGTATCATCGGTATATCTTTCATTTATTATAAGATTTTTCAGATTTATTTTATCTTGCTGCTCGCCCACAATCCAAACACCAACACCTGTTTTAGACGCAAATTCCAAGTTAAATTCACGCAAGTCTTTCGGCAAATATTCCAGTTCCCGCTGAACTGTTCTCTTGCTGACACCTATTTTTTCTGATAGTTTTACAATAGAAATAGGCGCAGTTTCCTCCAACATAATATGCAATATTTTTTTAGATCTTGCACTTAGATTCATTTTGTGTCGTCCTTTCAAATGAGATGTTCATTTCATGAATAACAATTAACTATATCTATAATATACTAAATAAACGAGAATAATACAAGGATAGATTTCTATTTAAAATAGTTTTCTACCTTGCATCATTCTATTTGACTACTATTTTTTAAGCGTTTCTACTAACTCTTCATATTGAGGGGCTGCCATAAAATTCGTTATGAGAACAAGTTTTGCGTTTGGATTGCTGTTAGCTGCTCTTTCTTTCAGCGTTTGATGTGTCACAACGATTTGCACATCACTCGGAATTGAGGAAACCGATGTATGTATGACCTCAATGTCAGATCTGCCAGCTGCTGCAAGTTTTTTTCTTAGAACTGTTGCGCCCATTGCACTAGAGCCCATTCCTGCGTCGCAAGCAAAAGCAATTTTCTTGATTTCGCCATCTAAAGCTAAAGGAGCTGATGCAGATTGAACGCCTTTTGAGCTGTTTTTCATTTCGTCTTTTTGTGCTTGTGCATCTTCCAAACTCACGCCTTTGTCCATGAATTTTAGAAGTGGAATTGACACTGCCAACGAAACCGCTGTCGACACTAAAACACCAAGGATAATTCCTAGATAAGAGGTAGATTTTGCCATTAGCATTATCGCAATAATACTTCCCGGTGAAGCCGCTGCAACTAAGCCAACTTCAAACAAGTTGAAAATAAATATACCACTTGCACCGCCTGCAATAGCAGAGATTAATAGCAAAGGATTCATAAGTACATAAGGGAAATAAATCTCATGAATACCACCGAAGAAGTGAATTATTGCTGCGCCCGGAGCTGTGTTTTTTGCACTGCCTTTTCCAACTATCATGTATGCAATTAATATTCCAAGGCCTGGTCCCGGATTTGATTCTAGCAAGAAGAATATAGATTGACCGATTTCTTGAACTTCTTTAATTCCAATCGGTGAAAGAACTCCGTGATTGATTGCATTGTTAAGGAATAGGATTTTTGCCGGCTCAATAAACAAACTAACTAAAGGTAATAATCCATTGTTAACGAAGAATGTCACACCAAGTTCTAAAACATATGTGAAACCTAAAACCAAAGGAGTTACGCCAATCATCGCTAGTAAAGCTAGCCCGAAGCCTAGGATACCTATTGAGAAATTGTTGACCAACATTTCAAATCCAGCTTTGATTTTGCCATGAACTGCTTTGTCGAACAGTTTTAAAATATAAGCAGCTAGAGGACCTACAATCATCGCGCCTATGAACATTGGTGTGTCAGGAGAACCAACTATAACACCCATAGTTGCAATTGCTCCAATAACTCCGCCTCGTTGCTCGTGAACCTTGCTACCTCCTGTGTATGCAATTAGCAATGGAAGGAGCATTTTCGCCATTGGGTCGACCAACTGCTCAAAAGTTGCGTTGGGAACCCAACCTGTTTTAATAAAGAGTGCAGTTATAAGCCCCCACGCTATAAACGCGCCTATATTAGGCATAACCATACCACTCAAAAATCTACCGAATACTTGAACTTTTTGTTTCATGTCAATGACCACCCTTTCTTGTTAAACTGCACTATTATAGCCCTTTTCTAAAGCCAAAATCTTATCGCAAGAATTATAAGCGATAAACTTGCAGTTATAAAATCAATTTTCAAACTTAGCTATTCTCGTTATCTTTAATGAGTTTTTCTCTTACATAATCAACACTTGAAGCCGACATGCTAAACTCATCTAGTCCCATTTCACAAAGCATTGAAACCGCTTTAATGTCACCTGCCATTTCTCCGCACATTCCAACTTTTATTCCAGCTTCGTGCCCTGCGTCAATAATCTGTTTTATCGCAGAAACCACTGCTGGGTGGAAGTAATCATACATGTCTGCAATTTTCTTGTTACCTCTGTCGACAACCAACAAATATTGTGTTAAGTCGTTTGTTCCAATGCTGAAAAAGTCTACTTCTTTCGCAAATTCTTTTGACAGCATAACGCTTGCAGGCGTTTCCATCATCATTCCAATTTCGATATCTTCGTTGTATGGAATTTCTTTTTCTTTAAGCTCTGCTTTACATTCTTCAACGATTTTTTTAACTTCGGTAATCTCTTCCAATGAAATTATCATAGGAATCATTATTCTGACGTTTCCATATGTACTAGCCCTTAAAATCGCCCTTAACTGCTCCTTAAACATGTCTCTCATGTCAAGGCAAATTCTAACTGCTCTATAACCTAAGAAAGGGTTTTCCTCTTTGTCAAATTCAAAATAAGAAAGTTCTTTATCTCCACCTATGTCCAATGTTCTTATAGTTAATTCTGAAGGACATAGAACAGCCGCCTCTTTGTATACGTTGAATTGTTCGTCCTCGCTTGGAAAGTGAATATTCTCCATGTAAAGGAACTCACTTCTGAAAAGTCCCACACCATCAATATTAAACGGCAGTGCATTTCTTATGTCTGCAAGGCTACCAACATTTGCGCAAAGACTGATTTCTTTTCCGTCTTTTGAATATACTTTTTTTGATCTCAGAGCTTCAATTCGTGCCTTGTTATCGTCAAATTCTTTTTTCCTCAAAAGAAAATTTTCTTTATTTTTGTTGTCAGGGTTTAAAATTATCTCGCCAGATTTTGCATCCATGCAAACCAATTCGCCCTCGTTCGCAATGCTTAGCACGTCGCCAACTCCAACCAAAATCGGAATGTCCATGCTCTTTGCAATGATAAACACGTGGCTTGTAACTCCGCCCTCTTCCGTTATAATTCCTTTAACATATTTTGTGTTTATCTTGACTGTATCAGAAGGATACATATCTTTTGCAATGACTATAACTTCTTCTTTCAGCTCTCCCAAGTCGGGCAAAACCACATTTTTCAGTGCGCTCATGTAACGTTTTCCTACGTCTTTAATGTCTGCGCTTCTCTCTTTCATATATGGGTCGTCAACCATAGAGAACATTGTTGCTATTTCATTAATGGTTTCAGAAACTGCCATTTCCACATTTCTAAATTGAGACTTTATTTTTGATACTATTCCCTCAATTAGAGTGTAGTCGTTTGCAATTTCAGTGTGTGCAAAAAACACTGCATTGGTCTCTGCTAGAATCTCAAGTTCTGCAATAACTTTATCTTTTGCGTTTTCGAACTTTTCAATCTCATTGTTAATTTCATTATCCAGTATCTGTCTTGAATCAGGGTTTAAATCCGGCTCGACTAATTTGAAAGCAGGTGCAACCACAACTCCACGGGATGCGGTTTTTTCAACAGTCAATTTCTCCATTACTCTTAACACTCCGTTCTCTTTGATTAAATTTCGTTATTAACTATGGTTTAATTAATGCCTTGCATCAAGGTAATCAAAATGCGGTGTAAGTCGCATTTTTCAAATGCTCTAGCATTTGTAGTTAATAATTTGTTATTAACTATGATTTAATTAATGCCTTGCATCAAGGTAATCAAAATGCGGTGTAAGTCGCATTTTTCAAATGCTCTAGCATTTGTAGTTAATAATTTGTTATTAACTATGATTTAATTATAGTGGATTTGCTTAGATTTTTCAACATAAAGACATTTGAATTTGGCGTTAATCAATAGTGACACTATTATAATATTACTTTTTTTACACAATACAAGCGCAATTTTTTTGTGAAATTTTACCTATTTATGGGATAAAAAGACAGTGTACAAAATGAAATCATCATTTTGTACACTGCCACTATAAAGAAAGATATATCTCTTGTTTGACCTTATAACTCGCCAAAGCCTTCTTCTATCAATTGAGTAAGTTTTTCCAAGCTCTCTACTTCGTCTTCTCCGTCACAAATTAGCTCGATTTCTGCGCCTTTTTTTATGACTGCAGACATGATATTCAAAACACTTTTTACAACTATTTTCTTAGTTTCTGTTTGAATTAAAACGTCGCATTTGCATTTCGATGCTTCTTTTGCAAGAATACTAGCTGGCCTTGCGTGTAGCCCTGATTCATTTTTTATCAATATTTTTTTTGATACCATTATTTATACCAACCTTTCAATCTATTACACACCGAAGTGCTTAAATAATACTTTTTCAGCCTCTGCGCTCCACAATCCTCTGTTGTTTTTGCATATGTCGTCAAGTCTTGCGTAAAGTTCGTCTGTTTCACCCAATTTGCCAAAATCTTCAATCGCTGTAAGTGGCATATCAAATTGAGTATAAGTCAATTTTTTTCCGCCTGGGATATTAGGCAAATCCAGAGTTGCTTGAGCGATAGAATCAATTCCACCGATATGTGTAACCATAACTGCTGGCTCGATTTTTCCAGCCGCAGCAAGCTCATTTGCCTCGATTAAATCATCGTTGTTTCCGCCTGTTGTTCCGATGATGTGTGCACTGATATAGTGAACGTTATATAAGTTCATCTCTGCCATAAAATTGCTGTCAGAAGGTCCTGCGAAGAAATTCAAGCAGCCGTCAAAACCTAGAAGTTTGTCGCCAAGCTCTGCAACTTTTCTGTTTGGAATATAAACAAATACATCGTCATAGCCTTTTCCACCTGTAAGCGCTCTTAGATCTTCCACTTCATTTTCAAGTTTTGCAGTGTTGACATAAATTAGTTCAACGCCCATTTCTTTTGCTTTTGATTCAGGAATTACTTCTCTTGCTCTTTCAATTTTTGCATCGTCAATGTCGGTAACGACAATTCTTTTAGGTCTATTTTCTAATTGAATTCCATAACTAATTGCACCGAGTCCCATAGGGCCACAACCGCCCAAAATAATAATGTCGCCATCTTCTTTTGTGCCTGTTTTCAAATCGTGGTTACGCTTGTTTGTGTGGTAATTTCCGTGATATCCACCGATTATACAGCTCATAGGCTCGCCTAAAGAAGCTTCGAAAAAGCTGTCACCCTCGTAAACCATCAAGCAACCAAGCTCCATAACCTCTTGTGGAATGATACAATATGTGCATGCGCCACCAAAAAATTCATATGAATAACCAGGAGAAGCAAGACTTCCTTTGTAGTTAAGTGCAGGTTGTTGTGTGAATTTTTGACCTGCTTTAAATTGACTTTTCCACTTTTCCCCAACTTGAATAATAACGCCTGAAAATTCGTGTCCGATAATAATTGGGTTAGTATCAATGTTTTTTGGAGCCCTTTTGTGATTTGCACCTTGTTCAGCCAGCTTATATGTCGACATACAAATGCTGTCACTGATAACTTTCACCAAGATTTCGTCGTCTTTTATTTCCGGAAGTTCAAACTCTTCTAATCTCAAATCTCTTTCGCCATACATTCTTACTGCTTTTGTTCTCATAGTTTGTCCCTTTCATATTAGCTCAGTTTTTTACTGTTAAATTCTATATTTACTTAATACCTGCTGAACAACTTGAAAATGGCTTTCTAACGCAAAAGAAAGC
>CAYJBU010000052.1:0-9707 GCA_964368155.1 uncultured Eubacteriales bacterium
GAAAGCGATAAAACGTACAAGGCAGGTTTTAAATTTGGCATAAAAACAACTACTGGCGATATTTGGGGCGAAGTAAAAGAAGAGAATACAAATAAACCCAGTAATGAAGAATTATTAGAAATCTTGCATGAGTTTACCGGACAGATATTTCAGCTTCCACCAATGTATTCTGCAGTATCAGTTGGTGGGCAAAGGTTATATAAACTTGCAAGACAAGGCATTGAAATAGAAAGAGAAAAAAGAGAAGTATTTATTTCTGAATTATCACTTGATTATTTTGACGGAGTAAACGGGGAACTGACAATTACTTGCTCAAAAGGAACATATATCCGAACTTTGATAGAGGATATTGCAGAAAAATTGGACTGTGTAGCAACAATGACCTCACTTATTAGGCTTAAAGCTAACGGATTTAATTTATCTCAGTCTTATACATTAGATAAGCTAAAAGAGTTGGCCGCGAATAATCAACTGGAATGTGCATTATTTGAAACAAAAGTACTTTTTGAGAATTTACCGCTAGCAAGATTAACTCAGGCGCAAGAGACTAGATTTTTAAACGGAGGATTTTTATCCCTGAATAGACTTATTCTCCCCAAAATTCTTTTGAAAGACAATGATGTGTTAAGAGTTTTTGGTAGTGAGTTTTTAGGTTTGGGAATTGTTGAGGGCGAAAATCTTAAATTTTTAAAAAAATTTTACAATGGGTAAATTATATGAGGCATGATAGATAGAATGGAAGAAAACAAAACTGCATTAGCAATTGGGGCTTTTGATGGACTACACAAAGGCCATATGAGCGTAATTAATTCTACGGTAGGAATAAAAGGTTTAACTCCTGCAGTTCTTACTTTTGAGGAAAATCCAAGCGTGGAACTCAATGGAAAAAGTGCATATATTATCACACAAGGTGAAAAAGAGGAATTACTCAAAGAGGCAGGAATTGAAGAGATTTTTATCTTGGATTTTAGCAAGGTTAGAAACATGACAACTAAGGATTTTTTCTATGATGTTTTGCTAAAGAAATGTCGTTCAAAGTATATTTATTGTGGTGAAAATTTCCGTTTTGGAAAAAATGCGCAGGGGGACGTAAAGCTTTTAAAAGAACTTTGTGTGCTAAATGATGTCAATTTAAAAATTATTCCTTATTCTTTGTATAAAACAGAAGTTATTAGTTCAACCAAGATTAGAACAGCCGTTCAAAACGGAGATATGCAACTGGTGAAGAAATATCTTGGAAGATATTTTGGATTTAAATTTTTAGTAGTAAAGGGCAATCAAATTGGGCGAACATTAGGTGCTCCCACAATTAATCAAGTTATTCCCAAAGGATTTGTTTTGCCAAAATACGGAGTTTATGCTTCCAGAGTAACACTTAATAACGAAATTTACTGTGGAGTTACAAATATTGGAGTAAAACCGAGCATAGGAAAATATGAACCTGGTGCAGAAACTTGGATTATTGGCGTAGATAAAGATATGTATGGCATGCATATTAAAGTTGAGCTTTTAAAGTTTATCAGAAACGAAAAGAAGTTTTCTTCACTCGAAGAGCTAAAATCCGAGATTATTAAAGATGCAGAAACTGCCAAAAATATTTACAAAACTATTTACAAATGATAATGTATGTGATATAATATTTATCGACCTTAGACGCGGATAACGGACTACACCACCGATACCTGTGTTTATGGCATAATTAAATTAGCAGTTAAAAACTGCGGAAAAGGTGAAATATGTTAAAATCAGAAAAACAAGAAATTATCAAAAAATACGCTCGTCACGAAGGAGATACAGGTTCTCCAGAAGTGCAAATTGCTGTTCTAACAAAAAGAATTAATGATTTGACTGAGCATTTACGTGCAAACAAAAAAGACCATCACTCACGTCGTGGACTATTAATGATGGTTGGACAAAGAAGAAGTCTTTTAAACTACCTAACTAAAATTGACATTACAAGATATCGTACAATTATTGCTGAATTGGGTATACGTAAATAAGATTTTGATGGGCTGATGTAAAGCATCAGCCCTTGTTTTATGTTTAAATATATATTTTTGAGGACTATATGATAAATTACATTAAGAACGATAAAAAGCTATTAAAAATGATTTTTATGATAGCTTTACCCATAGCGTTGCAAAACCTGTTGAGTACATTGACGCAAATGATGGACACTATAATGGTCGGAGAGCTGGGAGATGTACAATTAACAGCTTCTTCACTTGCAAATCAAGTGTTTTTTATTTACATTTTGTTAATATTTGGAGGTTGTGGCGGAGCTGGTATATTAACTGCACAATACTGGGGAAAAAATGAAATAGAACCGATAAAAATCATAATTGGTATATTGGGGAGACTAGCAATTATTACAGGAATTGCATTTTCGATTTTTATTTTCTTTTTTCCTGAATTTATAATGAGGATTTTTTCCCCTGACCCTTTAGTCATTGAAGAGGGCGTTGCATACTTAAAAATAGTTGCACCAACTTACTTGTTTTTTGGAATTGCAAATGTCTTTGTACAATCGTTCAGGACTGTAGAAAAAGTAAAACTTGCAGTTATCGCTAACGCGACAACTTTAGTAATAAATGTTACATTAAACTATATTTTGATTTTCGGAAAGTTTGGGTTCCCTGCTTTAGGATTACAAGGAGCAGCATATGCTACATTAATCGCAAGGTTTATTGAATTTATAGTCGTAATGATTTATGTCATGTTCTTTGAGAAGCAGTTAAGGTTTAAAATCAAGTATCTTTTTGTTAAAAATAAAATGCTGATGAAAGATATAAAGAAATATTGCATGCCTGTTCTGCTAAATGAGCTTATTTGGTCTTTAGGTATTACAATGCAAGCTGCTCTATTTGGTAACATCAGCACTACTGCTGTTTCTGCAAACACTATTATTGGAGTAGTCCAAAATCTTGCTACATTAATGATATTCGGAGTAGCTAATGCCAGTGCTGTCATCATAGGAAAAACTATTGGTGAAGGAAATATTGAACTCGCAAAAAAACGAGGGAAATTTCTTGAAATTTTTGCAATTATTATGGGAGTAGTAGCAGGAGGTATTATTTTACTGTGTCGTGATGTAATGGTTGATTTCTATAATGTTGAAGAAGCTACCAAAATTCTTGCAAAACAAATGCTTATAGGCACTTCAATTGTCATATTCTTCTTGTCTAATTCTGCAACTGCAATCATTGGAATTCTCAGAGGCGGAGGAGATGCAAAATTCTCGCTAATTATAGAAATTATTTCTTTATGGTGTGTTGCCGTTCCACTTGGGTACTTAGCAGGACTGGTTTTCAAAATGCCAATTATTGTTGTATATCTGTTGTTCAAATCCGATGAACTGATTAAATCTGTTTTATGTTGGATTAGATTAGCAGGAGATAAATGGATACAAATTGTAACAAGAGATTCAATAAATGATGAAAGTAGGTCGATGTAATGAAATGTCCAAATGTAAAAGAATGTAGTTGTCCAAAAACTACATGTCCAAATCATGGTAAATGCTGTGACTGTGTTATAAAACATAGGACTACAGATAGCCTTCCATTTTGTTTATTTCCTGATAACGGTGGAGATAAATCAAATAGAAATCACTATGAAGTATTAAAAAATAGATTTGAAAACTAACATTAGGATGATTAGTTAACAGTCAATGGATAATGATAAAGGTATTTATTACCTAAATCAGAAATTCATTGACTGTTATTTTTTATTGTCCTTTTATGAATTAATAGTCAAATTCTTCATAAAATAAAGAAATGAAATACTGATACATTATAGAAAGGTAAAGTCAGTGGACAAAGTAATTAAACTATAGTCAGTTTTGCTGGCTATATATTACTGTTCAATCAAGTGACATGATAGTATAGATGAAAACTTACACAAAAGAAGAATATCAAAAACTTACAGAGAATGTATCCCCAAATTCACCTATTTTAAAAAACTGTTTTAAGGCATTCCTTTTTGGTGGTGGAATTTGCACCATAGGTGAGTTGATTTTCTACACTTATTCGCTCATGGGATTAAGTGAGGATAACGCAAGAATTGGAGTAACAATGACCTTAATCACAATGTCGGGAGTTTTAACAGCCTTTGGTGTATATGACAGAATAGCAAAACATGCTGGTGCTGGCTCGCTTGTTCCAATAACAGGGTTTGCAAACTCAATGGTTTCACCTGCTATGGAATTTAAAAGCGAGGGAATTGTAACTGGTATAGGTGTGAAATTGTTTGCAATTGCTGGACCAGTTTTGATATTTGGAATAAGTTCATCTGTTTTATATGGATTGATTACATTTTTCTTTAATTTATAGACAGGGAAAGGTTAATATAACTATGAAAAAAATAGGGGAGAGAACGCTTTGTGTTGAAAGAGATGTAAGCATTTTGTCGTTTGCTGCAGTCGGAGGAAAAAAAGAAGCACAGGGTCCTTTAGGGCACAGATTTGACCAAACAATTAGTGACTCATATATGAAAGAATCAAGTTGGGAAAAAGCAGAATCGGCACTTCAATTAGAAGCGATTAATATTGCGCTTAGTAAAGGTGGGTTTAAATCTGAAGAAATTGATGTTATTTTTGCTGGTGATTTGCTCAATCAATGTATCTCTTCGACTTTTAGTGCAAGAGGACTAAATGTACCTTTTCTAGGACAATATGGCGCATGCTCAACCATGGCTCAAACGCTTTTGATGGCAAGTATCATGGTTGACAGTGGTGCAGCAAAAAAGGCAGTTGCTGTGACTTCATCTCATTTCTGCACTGCAGAAAGGCAATTTAGACTTCCGCTAGAATATGGAGGGCAAAGAGCGCCTACAGCACAGTGGACTGCGACTGCTTCAGGAAGTGCAGTTGTTGGACTGGGTGGAAAGGTAAAAATCAGCAAACTTTGCGTTGGAAAAATTGTTGATTTAGGAATTACAGATGTTTCAAACATGGGAGCTGCAATGGCTCCTGCAGCAGCAGACACAATTTATACTTTTTTTAAAGACACAGGTTACAAACCGCATGATTACGACAAAATTTTCACAGGTGATTTAGGTATAATTGGAACTGGACTGTTGAACGATATCATGTTAAAAAACTCAATCAACTTAAAACCATATCACGAAGACTGCGGAATGATGCTTTTTGACTACAAAAAACAAGACCCACACTCAGGCGCCTCCGGTTGTGGGTGTTCGGCATCCGTATTGTGTGGGCATATTTTAAAATTGATGGAGAATAAAGAACTTGGCAAAATTCTCTTTTGTGCGACCGGCGCATTAATGTCTCCAACCTCTTCGCAACAAGGTGAAAGCATTCCTGGAATTTGTCACCTTATTGAATTGCATACGTAAAAGTAAAAAAACAAATTATATAAGTTGAATTATTCTACAGGTTCATCATGTTTCGGGGTTCTTTCAGGTACTAACTCTTCGTCATGAACCAAATGAGCAATCATGCCTTTGTCATTTTTAGTCTCAGGTAGTACAAGATTTAGAATTATACCAACTATTATTCCAAGCCCGATTGTTGTAAAGCTGAAAACCGGAGTGCCAATTTTCGCTCCACCCATAGCTAGAACTAGCATAACAGCAGCAATGCATAGGTTTCTGTTTTTTGTAAAATCAACATGATTTTCTACTAAAGTTCTAAGACCAACAGATGCTATCATTCCATATAAAACTATGCAAGCACCGCCTAATACAGCGTTTGGAACAGTTTCAATAACTCCAATTCCTTTGCCGAAAAAGCTAATAGCAATTGCAATAACAGCTGCAATTCTTAGTGATTGTGGATTGTAGTTTCCGGTTGCAGCTAAAACAGCAGTATTTTCAGAATAAGTTGTATTAGGCGGTCCACCAATTAAACCAGCTGTAATAGTTGCTAGTCCATCTCCAAGCATTGTTCTGTGAAGACCGGGTTTTTTAACAAAATTTTTGCCAACAACAGCTCCGTTAGCATATACATCACCTACATGTTCAACACAAGTAACTAAAGCTATTGGTGCAATCATTCCAATTGCAGCAAGGTTGAATGTTGGAGCTACAAAGTTTGGAATTTGGAACCATGAAAAGTTATCTATCTTTGAAGTATCCATTAAACTAGCAGGAGCTATTCCAGTTTTTGTTAGAACTAATGTTAGTAGATAACCTACAACTAAAGCGATAAAAATAGATGACATTTTGAACAAGCCTTTTCCATAGCTTGAAAGTACAATTGCGGTTAAACAGACAATACCTGCTATTACCCAAGCCCAAGCATAAGTACTCATGTCATAGCCTTCAGAGAATGGAGCAAGAGCACCGTTTGCAGTGTATTGGATTTGTATGTTATTAATTGCTGCTGAAGCGAGATTTAGCCCAATTAAAGCAATACCAACTCCTCGAACAATAGGAGGGAAAAGCTTATCAACAAAACCACTTCCAAAAATCTTGATAATCAGTGCAAAGATTAAGTATACACATCCTGCGACGATGATACCACCTAAAGCAGCAGAAATTTGCTCGTTTTTAGTTTCTCCAAAAGAAGTGTTTCCGATAATTCCACCTAAAGCTGCTATAAAAGCAAAGGAGCTACCCAAGAAAGTAGGCATACTACCGCCTGTACATAGGTGAAAAATGAGTGTGCCGACACCAGCTGCAAAAAGAGCAACACCAACATCAAGTCCTGTTAATATAGGGACTAAAATTGTTGCACACGACATTGCAAATGCATGTTGAAAACCAAGAGCAAGTGATTTTTTTGCTCCTAATTTTGGGTAGGATTTTGAATGCGGAAAAAGAAAATTGTTTAGCTTTGAAAAAAATTCCATTCTTACCTCCAATTTTTGTAGTTTTTTATTAAATCAATATATTTTAACACTATATTCATAGTTTGTCAAAACATTTTTTCTTTATTTTTACATTAAAATAGAATTTAGGAGATTTTTTGACAATTTTTATAGTGAAAAAAGAATATTTTTTCACAAATTTGACTTTCTTTTACATTATTATTACCTTTATTTTACGCATTTTTTTATTTCTATCAACTAAAATTGAAATATTACTGAAATATCTTTGGAGAATTTCCATAAAAACCTTGCAAAAGTAAAAAGAAAATGTTATTATATAATATATATTTATACATTAATTTTCTTTTTCACATAAATTGCTAAACTTGGGTTAATTTGTTATATATTTATTAATGGAAATATTAAATATACTATATATTGATTTTGTTTTAAGATTTGTATAAGTTGATATTTTAATAAAATTCTCGTTTTTTTTAATGCTTATACACGTTTGTAATGATGCGATTTATTCGTGTATTGTCTTGTAGATTTTTTTAGATTTATCTGTTATAATTTTAGAATGACACACCATCTTTTTTCTGAAAGGACATATTTTTTTATGAACAATGTTATTGAGAACTTCCCACTGCATGTATTCCACGAAGGTAGAAATAGAAAAGCATATGAGTACCTAGGATTACATAAAACTGTACATAACGGTAAAGACGCGATGGTTATTAGAGTTTGGGCACCAAATGCTAGAGCGATTTCAATAGTTGGAGATTTTTGCGATTGGGACACAAAAAAGCATAAACTACAAAAAATCAGCGGAGGAGTTTGGGAGGCGTATATTGAGGAAGTTTTTCCTGTTTTCACGCAGTACAAGCTGTATATTAAGGGATGTGACGGTTCAAAAAAATATAAGTGTGATCCATATGCCTTTCATGCTGAAACAAGACCTGGTACTGCATCAAAGTATTATGACATTTCTGGGTTCAAATGGACTGACACAGAATGGGTAGAACAAAGTAAAACGAAATCACACTACGAGTCGCCTGTAAATATTTATGAAGTTCATGTGGGTTCTTGGAAAACTTATTCAGACGGAAATAATTTTAGTTATAAAAAGCTAACTAAGGAGTTAATTCCATATGTAAAAGAGATGGGTTATACACATATAGAACTTATGCCTCTTTCTGAATATCCATATGATAGATCATGGGGCTATCAAGTTACTGGATATTTTTGTCCGACATCAAGATATGGAGAGCCAAAAGAGTTTATGAACTTTGTTAATGAGTGTCATTTAAACGGAATTGGAGTAATAATGGACTGGGTGCCTGCTCATTTTCCAAAAGATGAACCAGGGCTTGCTAGATTTGACGGAAGTTGTTGTTATGAATATGAAGATTCAAGAAAAGGCGAACACAAAGAATGGGGAACTTTAGTCTTCGATTATGGACGAGCCGAAGTCGTGAGTTTTCTTATCTCTAGTGCTAATTTTTGGTTGCAGGAATACCATATAGATGGACTTAGAGTTGATGCAGTAGCATCAATGCTATATCTAGATTATAATCGTAATGATGGCGAATGGATAGCAAATAAATATGGTGAAAATCAAAATCTTGAAGCTGTTGAGTTTATGAAGTTGTTAAATGAAGCAGTATTTGAAGACAATCCAAATGTGATGATGATTGCAGAAGAGTCTACTGCTTGGCCAATGGTTACTAAACCTCCATTTATGGGTGGGTTAGGTTATAACTATAAATGGAACATGGGTTGGATGAATGATATGTTAAAATACATGTCAATTGACCCACTCTACAGAAAACATAACCATGATAACTTAACTTTTTCATTCCTTTATGCTTTTTCAGAAAATTATGTTCTTCCTATTTCTCATGACGAAGTAGTTCATGGTAAGAGTTCTTTGTTTGGTAAAATGTTTGGTCTAACAGAAAAAGAAAAATATGATGCACTTAGGTGTTTTGTATCTTATATGACTGCTCATCCAGGAAAAAAACTTCTTTTTATGGGAACTGAATTAGCCCAGCATGATGAATGGAATTTTGAAAAAGAACTTCAATGGGGATTGCTACAGTATGAAGAGCATCAAAAAGCACATCATTTCTTTAAAAGCATAAATAAATTCTATCTTGAGCACAGTGAATTATGGGAACTTGATTTTTCATGGGACGGATTTGCATGGATTTCAAACGATGATTTTGAACAGGGTATAATTTCATTTAGACGTATGAATAAACAAGGGAATGAACTGATTGCAATATGTAATTTTTTACCGACACAGCGTGATGATTATAAAATTGGTGTTCCGAAAAAAGGCGTGTATCGTGAAATTTTCAACTCTGATTCTACCGAATTTGGCGGTAGTGGAGTTACTAACGGTTCAGCTATTAAGAGCAAAAATGCACCTATGCACGGGTTAGAGCAAAGTGTGAGCTTAACTTTACCCGGAAACAGTGTGATTTTTATAGAAATTAAATAAAATAAAAAAAGGAGAAGTAAATATGTTACCAAAGCAAGAAGTAGTTGCTATGCTGTTAGCAGGCGGGCAAGGCAGCAGACTTGGAGTTCTTACTAAAACTCTAGCAAAACCCGCTGTTCCTTTCGGGGGTAAATATAGAATAATAGATTTTCCACTTTCAAACTGTGCTAATTCAGGTATTGAAGCAGTAGGTGTTTTAACTCAGTACCAACCTTTAGTATTGAATTCTTATATTGGAAGTGGCCAGCCATGGGACCTAGATAGCATGGTTGCAGGAGTCCATATATTACCTCCATATCAAAAAAACCTTGGATATGACTGGTATAAAGGCACTGCTAATGCAATTTATCAAAATATTCAATATATTGAAAGTTATAATCCTGAATATGTTTTAGTTTTGTCTGGAGACCACATCTATAAAATGGATTACTCCA
>CAYJBU010000052.1:9717-15087 GCA_964368155.1 uncultured Eubacteriales bacterium
CATCATAAAAAAGTTGGTGCTGATTGTACAGTTGCTGTAATAGAAGTCAGTATGGAAGAAGCGTCGAGATTTGGTATTTTAAACACCTATGAAGATGGAACTATTTACGAATTTGACGAGAAACCTGCGGTGCCTAAGAGCAATAAAGCTTCTATGGGTATTTATGTTTTTACTTGGAGCAAACTGAAAAAATTCTTAGAAGAAGATGAGCTTGATTTAAATTCAAAAAATGATTTCGGTCACGATGTTTTACCTAAAATGTTAAATTCTGGCGAAAAAATGGTTGCCTATGACTTTGATGGCTATTGGAAAGATGTTGGAACGATTGAGAGTCTTTGGGAAGCAAACATGGACATTTTAAACCCTCAAACACATTTAGATTTGCGTGATGATAATTGGAAAATTTTCACTCGAAATCCAGTAATGCCTCCACAGTATGTGGGAGATAGTGCAAATATTCAAAATTCTATGGTTGCAGAAGGTAGTGACGTAGAAGGGAATTTAGACTTTTCGATTGTTTCTCATGGAGTGCAAATCGGAAAAGGCGCGACAGTGAAAGATTCAATTATAATGCCGGGCGCAGTAATTGAAGAAAATGCAGTAGTTCAATATGCTATTATTGGGGAAAAAGCAGTTGTTGGTAAAGGTTGTACTATTGGTGGTAGACCTGAAGACAAAAACGAATCAGATGTATGGGGAATAGCTGTAATTGGTCCAGATTGCGTTATACCAGAAAATACTGTTGTTGCTCCAAAGGCTATGATTGATGTTGAGGGAGGTAAATTATGAGAGGAAATAATATTCTTGGAATAGTGTTTGCATATACTAATGGAGAAAGAGTTACAAACTTAACACAAAACAGAATTATGGCGTCTATTCCATACGGGGGAAGATATAGAGTAGTTGATTTCTTGTTATCGAACATGGTTAACTCGGGAATTAATAAAGTGGGAGTTATTACAGACCAACACTATCAATCTTTGATGGACCATTTGGGTTCAGGAAAAGCTTGGGATTTATCTAGAAAAAGAGAGGGACTTTATTTATTGCCTCCGTTCGGAGCAGACCATATTAGAACAGATGGCAAAATTGAATCACTCAATTCGATAAAGATTTTTTTAAGAAATTCACTAGAGGAATATGTAATTTTATCAGACTGTGACACAATATATAATATGGATTACATCGATGCTGTAGCATATCACAGAGAGAAGAATGCTGATATGACTGTTGTGTTTAAAAAAGGCGCATCAGATGACAAAATTGTTTCAAATCGTTTTACTATTGATGAACAAGGGAAAATAGTCGGAATGAAAGTCACTGAAAACAAAGGTGACGATTGTGATATTAGTATGGGTGTTTATATACTAAAAAGAGATTATTTACTAGAGCTTATTAACGAGTGCATGAGTCAAAATATCATGAACTTTGATAGAGCTGTTTTGTTTAAGTGTATTCATGAAACAAATGTATATGGATATGAATTTAAAGGTAATAGCTACCAAATTACATCAATGGACAGTTATTTTAATGCGAACATGGCATTGATGAATGCAGAAGTGAGAAAAGAGCTTTTCAACAGCGAAAGACCAATTTACACAAAGATTAAGGACGAAATTCCTGCTACATACGGACTTCACTCAAAAGTAGTTAACTCACTTATTGCAGACGGCTGTGTAATAAATGGCGAAGTTGAAAACTGTGTATTGTTCCGTGGTGTAGTTGTTGGAGAGGGTGCAAAACTTAAGAATTGCGTAATTATGCAAGATAATGTCATTGGTGATAATTGTGTTTTAAATAATGTTATAACAGATAAGAATGTTGAAATTGGGGAAGATAAAGTATTATCTGGTGAAAAAACATACCAAATGTTTGTTTCAAAAGGTAGCGTTGTATAATTTTACATCTATCCAAAGCGTTTTGTTTTGAGTTTTAACTAAGATTTTTAAAAAATAATTATATCTTAGTTTTATTTTAGTCACCTGTTGAGTTACGAACACTTGTCATCTTTTGCTGTGTGTGACAAGTGCAACGATTAATAATTTAAGCCGACGCATAGCGGCAGAATGGAGTATCATTATGAAAGTGTTGTATTGTGCAAGTGAAGCGTTGCCTTTTGCTGCGACAGGCGGATTAGCTGATGTAGCAGGTTCGTTACCACATGCATTAAGAGCAAAATCTGTAAGTTGCAGAGTTGTTCTACCGTTGTATGACAGCATATCTCAAGAAATGAAAGATAAAATGAAATTCGTCACTAGTATAAGTGTTCCTGTTGCATGGCGTAGACAATATTGTGGAGTTTTTGAAGCAAAAGTCGGAGGAGTTATTTATTATCTAATTGATAATCAGTATTACTTTAAAAGACAAGGCTTTTATGGACACTTTGACGATGCTGAGCGTTTTTCATTCTTCTCAAGAGCAGTTCTTGAAATGCTTCCATTAGTTGATTTTAAACCCGATGTTATTCATGCTAATGACTGGCAAACTGCATTAATTCCAATTTATTTTCGAGTATATTATGCTAACACTGATTGGTATAGAGGAATTAAAACTGTATACACCATTCACAATATACAGTATCAAGGACAATATGGTTCTGAAGTGCTTGAAGACGTGTTTGGAATTCCAAAATCTGACGATTCGCTCGTAGAATGGAATAAGTGTGTTAACTTGATGAAAGGCGCAATAGAGTGTGCAAACTGGGTTTCTACTGTAAGCCCAACTTATGCTACTGAAATACTTGACCCTTGGTTTTCGCATGAACTTCATCCAATATTAAGGGAAAGAATATGGAAACTTTCAGGGATTTTGAATGGTATAGATGTGGAATCGTTTAATCCTGAAACTGACCCTGATGTATATAAAAACTATTCAATTGATACTCTTTCCGATAAAACAGAGAATAAATTGAAACTTCAAGAAAGAATGAAACTAGAAGTTAATCCTAATGTTCCATTGATTGGTATGGTAACAAGGCTTGTTTCTCACAAAGGATTAAACCTAGTAAGAGAAGGAATTGACAATGTTATGCAATTCACAAATTGTCAATTTGCAATTCTTGGCAGTGGAGATTGGGAATATGAAAAATTCTTCGAGTCAATGCAAGATAGATATCCGGGAAGAGTTTCAATATTCAAAGGATTTATTCCTGAATTATCACGAAAAATTTATGCAGGCTCCGATATTTTCTTAATGCCTAGTAAAAGCGAACCTTGCGGTCTTTCGCAAATGATTGCTCTTAGATATGGAACTATTCCTGTTGTAAGAGAAACAGGAGGGTTAAAAGACAGTATTACCGACTGCCGTGACGGAGTTGGAAACGGATTTACGTTTAAATCATATTACCAACAAGACATGTTAGATTCATTACATGCTGCGATTTATGCTTATAATTCAGATAAGAGTTATTGGTCAGTCGTGGTTGAAAGGGCAATGAGATGTGACAACAGTTGGGAAAAATCTGCTGGCGAATATATCAAGCTATATAAAAGCCTAATTAAATCTTAATGTAAAACAGTGTAGCAATCAGCCTTGCTACACTGTTATTTTTACCTATAAATCTTGTTTGGTAAAGCCTAAAAAACGACTTAATATTAAGCTATAATAATATGTATTGTAGGTCACTTGCGACTATAACTCTTTTTACAGGGGCTAGTGCAGTTTTGTTAATTTTCAGAGTGGTTCGGATTACATGAACTCGGCTAGCCTTTAACCAAGGCAATGGGAGAGGGTGTGGTCTTACTTACTCATAAAAATTCTTTGCCAGTCCGCCTTCGCTTGTCTCTTTGTATTTTGAGAATAGGTCTAGTCCCGTCTCGTACATAGTTTTAATCACAACGTCAAATGAAACTTTTCTTGTGTGTGTTAAAAAATTAGCAAAACTCAAAGCGTTAATTGCGCGCATTGCTGCAACAGCATTTCTTTCAATACATGGAATTTGAACTAGTCCGTTAATTGGGTCACAAGTAAGCCCTAAATGATGTTCCATAGCGACTTCTGCTGCATATTCAATTTGATTTAAATCCATCATGAACAATTCAGCAAGTCCTGCAGCTGCCATCGAGCATGCGCTACCGATTTCAGCCTGACAACCACACTCTGCACCACTAATTGAAGCATTTGTTTTGATTAAGTTTCCTATTAATCCTGCAACTGCTAGTGCATCAAGAATTTCATCATCAGTAAAACCTTTTTTTTGCTGCATATAATATAGTACAGCAGGCAAAACGCCACATGCACCACAAGTCGGCGCAGTGACAATCATGCCTGAAGCTGCATTTTCCTCACTGACGGCAAAAGCATATGAACAAACTAGTCTATGTTCCTTTGTTTCAGGACTTTCATCAATATGGCGCTGATTGAACAGCAATTTTGCTTTTCTTTGGACTTTCAATCCACCGGAAAGTTCGCCTTCGCTTTCAAGACCACTTCTCACAGAAGATTTCATTTGCTCCCAAACATTTTCCAGATAAGAGAACAATTCGTCTCCCTCAACCATTTTAACATATTCTGAAAACCTCAAGTTTTTATGATGGCAATAATTCTTGATTTCTTCAAAGCTAGAATGTGGATATACATTTTGTGCAACTCCTTTGCTCTGTCCATCAATAATTATTTTTCCACCACCAACGCTGAAAATCTCAGTTTCTCCAATTAAATTATTGCTCTCATCGAAAGCTTTTATAGTCATTGTGTTTGGATGCCTTAATTCAACTTCATCATGAATCCAAACAATTTCAGTTCTGTTTCTTCCTAATGTATTGAGAATAACTTGGTCTGTCAAGTGACCTTTTCCTGTTTTGCATAGTGAACCAAACAAACTAGCTTGATATTTATGCGCATTCGGATACTTTTCAATAAAATATTTACACGCAAATTCAGGTCCCATAGTGTGAGAACTTGAAGGGCCTCTGCCTATTCTATATAATTCTTTAATCGATTCCATAAATCCCTCAATTTTTTATTTTTAAGTAAACATATTCATTAACATCTTGAACGAAACTAGACTGAAAACCTTTTGTTAGTATGCTTACTATACACAAAGTAATTATACAATATTTTGAATGAAATTACAACGCTAATATTATATAGTGTTACTTTTTTTAGTTCATTTTTAATTTTTGTAGTGCACTTTTAATTGAAATTAGCGGAAATGTGTGATATAATAACCTCAAATGGTACCCAAAATCATAGATTTTGACCATTGTGAGAACATTGTATTGGACAAGCTTAGATGAACTTGGCTTTGCCAAGTTTTAAAAATATAATAACCTCAAATGGTACCTCAAAATAACATCATACTTCGTATGCTGTAGAGATTTTGACCATTGTGAGAACATTGTATTGGACAAGCTTAGATGAACTTGGCTT
>CAYJBU010000053.1:0-14684 GCA_964368155.1 uncultured Eubacteriales bacterium
TTTCTTTTTTGCACTGTTGCATTCACTAAGTAAGACTCCATTCCCTTTACTGCAAGAATAGCAACTTTGCCATTTTCTTCTAGATTTGAGGCTGTTGTATTCATCATCACTTCTGCAACTGCCATTGTGTCTTGGTCTACTACCATAACACTGCCGGCAACGATTGCGTGTATTTCACCGCTTGCAGAAACTGTGCTTACAACTTTTGTGCTCTCGGAATTGCTAAATAATTTTGATACGTTCTCTAGATTTTTCATGATAAATCCCCTTTAATAAGTTTTTACTATTGACTTTGTTTTTCTGAGTTGATATAATAATAACACAGTAAATTTCTGCTGTCAATAACGCATTAATTTATTAGGAGGTAAGAAAAATATGAGCAAGAACAAGGCTGAGCACTGCCCGTGTAGTGAAGCTTGCCCTTTGCAAACCGCGCTAAAACGCATTGGGGGCAAATGGAAAATTCCTATTTTGTGTGTATTGTCAAACGGAGAAGGAATACGCTATAACGAACTTATGAAAAAAGTTCAAGGAGTTACAAACACAATGTTGGCTTCTTCTTTAAAAGAAATGGAAAAAGATGGGCTTATTACAAGGGTTCAATATAATGAGATGCCAATTAGGGTTGAATATTTTATAACCGAAAAGTCCAAAAAATTATTGCCAACTTTGCATTCACTAGCTTTGTGGGGATTGGAGTAGTTTAATAGTCAATTAATCAAATCAAAAATCACAGCAAAATAGAAGCCAACACCAACCACTCAAACTGAGTAAACTGGTATTGACTTCTATTTTTTAGTGTTTCATTTAAGGAAAAATTTCTATTCTACTGAATAATATTAACCAAAATATCTTTTTAATAGCCCTTCAAAAGCTTTACCATGTCTAGCTTCGTCTTTAGCCATTTCATGAACTGTGTCATGGATTGCATCAAGATTTAATTCTTTTGCTTTTTTAGCAAGCTCAAATTTACCTGCTGTCGCACCGTTTTCAGCGTCAACTCTTAGCTCAAGATTTTTCTTTGTGCTGTCGAAAACAACTTCGCCCAAAAGTTCCGCAAATTTTGCTGCGTGTTCTGCCTCTTCAAAAGCAGCTTTTTCCCAGTAAAGACCTATTTCAGGGTAGCCCTCTCTGTGTGCAACTCTTGACATTGCAAGATACATTCCAACTTCTGTACATTCGCCCTCGAAATTAGCTTTCAAGCCGTCTTTAATTTCTTGTGGAGCATCTTTAGCAATTCCTACAACGTGCTCTGCTGCCCAAGTCATTCCGTCGCCTTGCTCTTTGAATTTCTCTGAACCAACTTTGCACAATGGACATTTTTCTGGTGCACTGTCACCTGTGTGAACATAACCACATACTGAACATACGAACTTTTTCATAAAAATAACCTCCAAAATATATTAATTTTTTTCTACACAACTTCTACATTGACCCTTAAATACAACATCCTGATTAGCAATATTAAATCCATACCTACTCATGATTTTTTGTTTTTGGTCATCAGATAAAAACGTTTGCTCTATATCAACAATACAACCACACTCGGTGCAAATAAAGTGACTGTGGTCATGAACATTACCATCAAAGTGCTCTTGACCTTCAAAAACTCCAACACTTTTTACAAGACCATCTGCACAAAACTTTTTAATATTTCTATACACAGTGCCAAGACTTAAATCTTTATAAATAGGTTTTAGCTCACTATATACCCACTCTGCAGTAGGATGTATTTTTGTTGAGCGAAGTGTCTCTAAAATAGCGACACGCTTTTTACTATAATGCTCTTTTGCCACCATATCTTCAACCTCCGTTTTTCCTTTGTGTTTTTTCTATGTTAATATAATAACACAGTAATCACGATTTGTAAATAGTAATGATTATCATTATTATAATTTCAGTATTATATACCTATTTAATTTCACAAATAAAATAATTTATGTTGTTATTTTCTTTCATCTAGCAGTTTTCGCAACGCTTTTTGTGATTTTGCCTCGCAAACTGCAATAACTTCATCGCCCGAAGTCAATGCTGTCAAACCGTTTGGTATAATTAAGTCATCTTGTCTGACAACCGAAACAACAAGTGTTCCGTTAGGAAATTTAATGTCTTTCAGGCAAACGCCATCATACAAAGTGTCTTCCCTTAAAGTCATGGTGCAAATTGCACCCTTGCCTTTGCTCAAACTTGCAAGCAAATGCATATTTGCAAGATCAGCCTCTTGCTCAATCAGTTTAGTGATGATATCTGTGCTACTAACCGGAAAATCTATTCCTAAAAGCCTGAAAGTCTCCATATTTCTAGGGTCGTTAGCTTTTGCAATAACTTTTCTTGCACCCAAATACTCTTTAGCAATTTGCGCCGCAACTATGTTATCTTGGTCACTTCCTGTAACTGCAATGAAGCACTCTGCTTCACGAGTTCCAGCAGCTTCCAAAATACTAAGCGTAGTGCAATCGCCACAAATTATCTCTGCTCCAAGTTCATTTGCCAAATAAATACATTCTGCTTTATCTTTTTCTATTAAGGTGACGGAGTGCCTTTTTTCAAGCATCGCCCTTGATAAATGCAAACCGATTTTTCCACCACCAACTATTACAACTTTCATACTTTTTCCATTCCTTTCTTGCTCGGTGAATATTATTGAGTAGTACCCTCACCAAGTGAAATCTTTTTCATGTTAATCACTCGCTGAATAAACAACAATATTAATCCACTGAACGTGCATAAACCACGCTGTCGCCCTCTTCAAGTAGTCTTTCGGCAAAAACAGTGTTAATCACAAAGCGTCCATTTTTAAGCAAAACTCCAAAAGCTGATTCATTTTGCATGCAGGCAACGTCCGACAACGTCTTACCATAATAGCGACTTTCAATCGGGCTTACAGAAAATGAAATCGTATTAGTTCCAATGTTTATGTTTTTTCGCTCGTAAAGCGAACTTATAGCTGAAATCATGCTGTCGCTCGATATATTTGTCGGACACACTGTTTTAAGTCCAAATTTTTCAAAAACATATTCCCTGTCGGGGTCTGAAATTCTACAAACAACTGTCGCTATATTAAAATGCTTTTTTGCAATTTGCCCAATTGCAATATTTAAATTATCGTCAGAAGTAGTGACCAAAACTGCATCACAAGCTGCGATACCTGCATTTGCTAAATTAGCAATATCCATAGGAAATTGTTTAAATATAACTCCACCGAATTCAGGATTTATACTGGAAATCTTTTCTTCCACTTCCTCGATGATAGCCACGTCATGTCCTGCTCTGTCCAATATCTCGGCTACATTTCTGCCTTGATACCCACCACCAACTACTAATATATTCATAATATATAAAACTCCTTTCAACAACTAACTGTCAAATTGAATAAAAATCTATTGCAAATAGTCACAGAACTCTAAGTTTTTTATTAACTTTTTCTACACTATCAAATAAAACATATAGATTTAATATAATTTTACCATATTTTTGGGATTTTTCAATCAAAATTTCAAAAAATAGCAATATAATGATTTATCCCCCTTAGTATTGCTACCAAATTTGTATACATTGACCTTTTAAGGGTAACAATGTGGAGCAAATATTAAAATTAACGAAATCGCACTTTACTTTTAATTCGAAAAGTGGTAAAATAAATAAAAAAGATAAGAGGTATTAATTTGTCAAATCTTACAGATATTTCCTATATAAAACATCTTATGTCAAAGCATGGAACTAACTTTTCTAAATCTTTAGGACAAAATTTTTTAATTAACCCGACGGTCTGCCCAAGAATGGCTGAAAGCTGCTTTGGCGAGGACGGAGTAATTGAAATCGGAACCGGTGTAGGTGTTTTAACTGCAGAACTTTCAAAAATTTCCAGTAAAGTTGTAGCCATTGAGTTGGATAAAAAACTTTTACCTATATTAGAAGAAAGCCTTGCGGACTGTGATAATGTCACAGTGATAAACGACGACATTTTGAAAATCGACTTAAAAAAGTTGATAGAACAAGAGTTTGGCTCTCATAAAGTGAGCGTTTGTGCGAATTTGCCTTATTATATAACCTCCCCTGTTATCATGAAATTACTAGAAGAGAAATTGCCTCTAAAAGCAATTACTGTTATGGTTCAAAAAGAAGCCGCACAAAGATTGTGCGCATTGCCAGGAAGTAAAGATTGCGGAGCAATTAGCGCTGGAGTAAAATATTACTGTGACCCCGAAATTTTGTTTCAAGTTGGAAAAGGCAGTTTTTTGCCTTCACCAAAAGTTGACTCAACAGTGATTAGGCTTAATATTTTAGATGAACCTCCTGTTAAGGTGAAAGATGAAAAAGTATTTTTTAAAGTAATCAAATCATCTTTTGCACAAAGAAGAAAAAATCTGTTGAACTCGTTGTCCTCCGGAATGGGCATGAGTAAAGATAATATAAAGCACATACTAAAAATTGCAAATATTGCAGAAAATAAAAGAGGGGAAGCTCTGAGTTTAGAAGATTTTTGTGCTATCTCCAATGCCATTACGGATTGATTTAGATAAATTTTTTAGGAATTTTATCTCACAGCAATAAAACGAGTAGGTTTTTTACTAACCCACGCAACGAAATGGAGTAATATTATATAATGAAACTATTTTTTAACAAAGCCTTTATTTCAACGCTGATTTTCATTGCCATTGTAGCTATCATCATTAGTATGATAGCAGGACCTATCGGCCAAGAGGCAATTTCTATCGGTGCATCTTTTTCTGCAATTTTATTTGCAGGAGTCGTGATTATTTTCGGTTTGTTCGGATGGAAAAAAAAGAGGAAATAGGAATTATTATTTTTGTTTTGACGCTCTAAAACCTTATATTTTGTCATTATCGTAATTCTTGAAATCAGAATTTCTGCTTGCAAAATATATTGAATTATAATTCGAAAGGTATCACATAAAAATGTCTGAATACAAATTGGTGTGCCCTTGTCTTTTAGGGGCAGAGGGTCTTGTCGCGCAAGAATTAAGAACGATGGGTCTGGAAAATGTGAATGCACAAAACGGAAGAGTGCTTTTTGACTGGTCTCAAACTGCAATGGTTCGTGCAAATCTATCTTCTAGGTATAGCGAGAGAGTTCTTATACAACTAGGCGAATTCAATGCGCTATCTTTTGACGAACTTTTCGAGGGCACAAAGTCGCTTGCGTGGGAAGAGTTTATATCAAAAGATTTTGCTTTTCCCGTTCGAGGAAGAAGCGTTTCCAGCCAACTGATGAGCATTCCAAATTGCCAATCTATAATCAAAAAAGCAATTGTAGAAAGGCTTAAATCCGTTTATGGAGTTAATCATTTTGAAGAAACAGGAGCAACTGTTCAAATTCAATTTTTGATTATGAAAGATAACGTTAGCTTGATGATAGATACCAGTGGAGAGGGACTCCACAAAAGAGGTTATCGCAAAACATCAAACGACGCACCGATAAAAGAAACTTTGGGTGCAATGATGGTAAATCTTGCAAGAGTTAGACGTGACGCTACATTTTACGACCCATTTTGTGGTTCGGGCACACTTTTAATCGAAGCCGCAACATATGCACACAACATTGCTCCGGGACTGAAAAGGCGTTTTAGCGCAGAGCGATGGGGAAATCCTGAGCTTTGGAAAAACGAGCGAGAATATGCAAAATCTTTAATTATAAAAGACGCTGACTTTGTTGCATTCGGAAGTGACATCGACAGCAAAGCAATCGAAATTGCAATGGAAAACTGTAAAAAAGCAGGTGTCTCTTCTAAAATTTTTTTGGAGCGAAAAAAAATTGAAGAATTTAATCCAAGCAGTGAATTTGGGTGTGTTGTAACAAATCCACCCTACGGTGAAAGGCTGTTGGATTATAAAGAAGCGAGGAAAATTTACTCGACTATGGGAGAAGTTTTTCAAAAGAAAAAAGGCTGGTCATATACTGTTATAAGCCCCGACGAAGATTTTGAAAAACTATTGGGACGCACTGCAGACAAGAGACGTAAATTATACAATGGAATGTTAAAATGTCAAGTATTTATGTACTTTAAATAAGGGGGCAATGACATGAAATACATATTTATTATTAATCCCACAGCAGGTTCAAGCGATATCAGCGACCGGATTTCCGTGTATATTGACAAATATTTTAAAAACAAAGATTTTAGGTATAAAATATACTTAACTTCTTACCCAAAAGAAGCCATTAAAATAGTTAAACAAGAGGCTGAACAAGGAATGGATCTACGCATTTTTGGTTTTGGAGGAGACGGAACTTTGGCAGAGCTTGCAGAGGCTGCTAAAATATATAAAAATGTTGAAATTGGCATTTTCCCTATTGGAAGTGGAAACGACTACATAAAAAACTACGGTAGTGTTAAGAGTTTTTCGGATTTTGAAAAACAAATTCACGGAAGAAGCATTGAAGTCGACACCATTGACACTGATTCTCACACTTGCTTGAATATTTGCTCTGTTGGACTTGACGCTAAAGTAGCTTATAACATGGCAAAATATAAGAAAATACCTTTTGTAAGTGGACCCATGGCATATAATCTTTCATTAACTTCTGCTCTGTTAAAAAAAGTAGGGCATAAAATAAAAGTGAGAATTCACACTAAAAACGGCGTTGAAGAATTCGACGACAACTTTATGTTTGTGCTGGCAGCAAGTGGAATTTGCTATGGCGCAGGTTATTATGGCGCACCACAAGCTATTACCAATGACGAACTTTTAGACTTTGTTCTGATTAAGAAAATCCCACACAGAAAAATCCCCTCAATGGTAAAGATATATAAAGACGGCGAACACCTAACTCACCCTAAATTCAAAGACTATTTAATCTACAAAAGAGGATATCAAATGGACATTTCCAGCAAAGAAAAGTTCTACTGTAACTATGACGGGGACTGTGAAGTGAGAACTTCTAACAGCTATAAACTCGGCAAGTACAAAATCAGGTTTATTTTACCCAAGGGAGTAAAATATGACAAGTATTGATTTCTTTTTTACTCTGAATTTATTTAAATTAGTTTGAAAGGAGGGATTTCTATTTATGTATTAGCCGCGGAATACGCTTCCTTTGCAATAGTATGTATCGCGATTTACGGTTTGTTAATGGATAAGAATGTTGTACTTACTCGTTATCAGGGACTAAAATGGCTTTATTACACTACATTTGTAACCATAGTCATTACAATTATCGGAATTACAATGGCTGACAACCATCAAAATTCCTCTTTGATTGCAATAGAATGGTTTAGAGTGGGATATTTCCTCACCTCACCAGCTCCTGCCTTGCTTTATGTAATGTATTCTATTTCAATTGTCTATGTTAAATTCAAATTCAAGGACTTGTTTATTAAATTTTTTGCTATAGCAATTCCATATTTCCTATACATGGTTTTTGTCCTTACAAATTTCTGGCATAAACTGATTTTCACAATTTGCCCAGAAGAAGGATATGTAAAAGGTCCATTGTCGCAAATCTCTTATTTCATAGCTTTTACGTATTTTGCAATCTTGATAGTGTATATTTTGCTTCACATAAAAACTGCACAGCGCAATGTATTGTTGGTTATTTTTGTTAATTTTCTTCTTTCAACCATTATATTTTGCATTCAGATATTTTTACCCCTAGTTCAATTATCGGGTTTATCTTGTGTATGTGGTCTTTTGGTAATTCATTTTTACGTTTTAAATGTGTCGAAATCTGTCGACCCGCTCACAGAAGTCAACAACAGGCAAACGCTGACTGCTCACCTTATCCAGCTGTGTGATAGCAACACTCCTTTTTCACTTGTAGTTTTTAGCCTTAGAAATTTTAAAAGTGTCAACGAGCGTTTCGGATTAGACTCAGGAGATAAAATATTGTTAGAATTATCTCTTAGACTCAGAAATTCGCTCCCTGCAAAAAATGTTTATAGGTTTGCAGGCGATGAATTCGCATATCTAAAACCTCATCCGACTAACTCTTTTAACGATACTTTGCAATCTATTATTGTAAATATATGCAAACCATATTCTGTAGGAGAATTAAAGTTAACTATGGACATGGTTTATGCAAGAGTTGATTTTCCTAAATTTGGATTAACTGCAAAAGAAATAATCTCATCTATGGACTATTCTATTTCCAAAATTAAAAGGAATAAAGGCGAAACAAATTATTTCTACGACTCTACAATCAGTGATGACATGAAACGCAGAAACTATATAATAGGCAGATTAAAACACGCTCTTTCTTCAGATGGTTTCGAGGTTCATTATCAAGCTATTTATTCTACAAAAAGCAATAAATTCAACATGGCTGAAGCATTAGTCCGAATGAAAAAAACAGAAGGAGACTTCATCTCACCGGGTGAATTCATTCCTATTGCAGAAGAAATTGGCCTAGTTTCAAGAATTACTTACATAGTTTTAGAAAAAGTATGCCAAGACTATAATCAGCTTTCAGAACTTTTTAAAGACAAACTCTGTATTCAATCAATTTCAGTCAATTTCCCTTATGTGCATTTTCTAAAAAGGGACACTGTTGCTGAAGTGGTGGAGTTAATGAGCAGATATAATGTTGCGCACAACAGAGTGAAGTTTGAGTTGACAGAAAGAACCTTATTCTCTGACATTAAAACTACAAAATCAATTATGGACGAATTGATTGCCCATGGTTTTGAGTTTGAATTAGACGATTTTGGTGTTGATTATTCAAATTTAAGTCTATTCTTCAATGTTCCAATAAAAGTTATCAAGTTTGACCGCAGTTTGGTTTATGCAGCAACTTTTAATCCAACAAGAAAGCGTTTTTTTGAAAATCTACTAAAGGCAATCAAAGCTATAGATATCCAAGTCGTCATGGAGGGTATCGAAGAAAAAGAGCTTTTAGATTACTTAATTTCTTGTGGTTGCGACTATATTCAAGGCTATGTATTTACTAAACCTTTGCCCATAGACGAATTTTGCACTTTCTTAAAGACTTATGAAGAAACCTCATAAATCACAGATTTTTTCAATTAAAATCTCGCAAACATAGCCACTAGTAACTCATTTACTGTTAGTTACTAGTGGCTTTTCCTTTTATATCGACTTTAATCACTGATTAGAATTTTTCTCAGCGACTAGTTTATATATGTCGCCTTTTTTAAGCTTAGTAAGCGCCGCTACTTGCTTTGCAGCTTCGTTTGCAGAGAACCCTTTCTCCATTTTTCCCCTTGCCATTTCCACTGCATCGGACAAGGAGATTTCTTTATTCTCCTGCTTTTTTTCTCCTTCAACAACCAAAACGAACTCGCCTTTTGGGGGATTATTCTCATAATGCGAAATTGCATTTTCTAAGTCGGTTACCAAAACATTTTCATGCAATTTTGTTATTTCTTTTGCAATGCAAACTCTTCTGTTTCCAAAATAAGACAACATATCTTTTAAGGTAGACTGTAATTTATGTGGAGCTTCATAAAAAACCATTGTGCGTTTTTCACTTACTAACTCCTCCAAATGCTCTCGCCTGTTTCGTTTGTTCATGCTCAAAAAGCCCTCAAAGGTAAATCTTCCCACAGAAAGCCCACTCGTCGCAAGCGCACAAACAACAGCACTCGGTCCTGGAACTACAAAAACTTCAATCCCTCTTTCTCTGCATTGTGCAACAAGCAATTCTCCGGGATCTGAAATTGCCGGCATTCCCGCATCTGAAACCAAAGCACAGGATTCACCTGATTTAATTCTATCGCAAATATAATCGCCTTTTTGCATTTTATTATGCTCAAAATAGCTTATCAAAGGCTTTTTTATATCAAAGTGATTTAAGAGTTTAACTGTCACCCTTGTGTCTTCGGCAGCAATAAAATCCACTGATTCCAGTGTTTTTAACGCCCTTTGAGAAATGTCGGATAAATTGCCGATTGGAGTTCCCACGATGTATAACACCCCTCTTTTTATCTCATTTTTCATCGTGACCCTCCTTATATTCTCCGTAAATTTCTATCATCTCACTTGAAAACTTTCCACCCTCTTCAATAAACAAAGTAGGCAAAACATCAAGTCCTGAATTCCCACCTCGTTTGCACTCCAAAAGAAAAAGTGACGGTTTTTTCCCTGCTCGTTGTTGTACCAATCTAAGCACTTTTGGCTCGAGACCGTATTTCCTGAAAACATTCATCGCATCGCAAAGTCTTTCAGGTCTTTGGCAAATACATAACTTCCCACCAAACTTCAAGCAATATGACGCTGCTTTCGCTAAATCTTCAAGAGACATCTCGTCTTCATGCCTAGCAACTCTCATATTATCAACAGGGTTTTTTATTCCAGCTCCCTTTGCTTTATATGGTGGATTGCACGCTATCAAGTCTAGTTCACCTGCAGAAAAAATGTTTTTGTAATTGTTAATATTATCAAAAATTAATTCCATGTCAGAAAAATCATTTTCTTCTCTGCTGGCTCTAGTTTGAAGAAACGCTTTTTCTTGAAGCTCCACCGCAAATATTTTTTTTGGATTTTGTCTAACTTTCCACAAAAAAGCAATTGTTCCGCAACCACAACCAAAATCGGCACACACAAATGATTTTTTTGGCGCAGAAAAATTAGCTAACAAAATTGTGTCAGTGTTAAAACTGTGCTCTTTGCTAACCAATATTTTATGTGATTTTGAGATAGGCTCCCATCTTTCTGCTTGCTTGCTCATATGAATAAACGAGGAAAATTCAAGTCCTCTTACCTTTCAATTTTTAGCCTGTCCACTAGGAATAAATCATTCTTCAACCAAAAGTAGCTTAAATTATGTAAACCAAACAGTGCATATATTACAATGTTTGGATATATGCTATTAAATGAGGGTTGTGACAAAATTATTGCTTGTCACAACCCTCACTCTTGCATCTAAATATTAGTGTATATCCGCAGTTGATTAACCTTCAACAGCAGCGTCAACTGGACATACGCCTGCGCATGCGCCACAATCTACACAAAGATCAGCATCTACTTTGTATTTGCCATCACCCTCCGAAATTGCGCTAACTGGACATTCTGCTTCACATGCACCACAGCTGATGCAATTATCATTGATTAAATAAGCCATATTATTACCTCCTTATATTTTTATATTTACATTTTAACACAAAAATCGAAAAATACAAGAGATAATTGAAAAATTTACATTAATGACAAATTATTTCAGCAGATTAAAGTTAATTTTTGTTATCAATTAATACCCAAAAACCGCATTAATCCCAGTGTTCAAGAGATAGGTACCTCTCTCCTGTGTCAGGAAGTAAGACAACAATATTCTTATCTTTGTTCTTTTCTAGCATTGCAAGTTCGCACGCAGCACAAAGTGCAGCTCCCGAAGAAATGCCAACTATCACACCCTCTTTTTGTGAAAACTCTCTCATGGCAGAAATAGCATTTTCGTTTGTGACTGTCAATACCTCGTCTACAAACTCCCCTTTATATGTTTTTGGAATAAAACCCGCTCCAATTCCTTGTATCTTATGCGGACCTGCTGTCCCTTTTGTAATAAATGGTGAGTCAAACGGCTCAACTCCTACTATTTTAACATCAGAATTTTTCTCTTTCAGAAATTTACCTACTCCTGAAACAGTTCCACCTGTTCCAATTCCACCGACAAAAATATCAACCTTTTCACCCATGTCTTCCCAAATCTCAGGGCCTGTAGTCAAGTAATGCGCCATTGGATTTGCTTCGTTTTCAAATTGCAATGGCACAAAAGAATTTTTCGTTTCCTTTGCAAGTAAAACAGCTTTTTCAATTGCACCTTTCATGCCAAGCTCAGCAGAGGTCAATACGATTTGTGCACCATATGCTTTGAGCAGTTTTCTTCTTTCAACACTCATGCTCTCCGGCATTGTCAAAATAATTTTATACCCTCTTGCAGTCGCAAGCGAGGCAAGTCCAATACCGGTATTTCCACTAGTCGGCTCGATAATAACAGTATCTTTATTAATCAATCCATCTTTTTCAGCAGTCAAAATCATTGATTTTGCAACTCTGTCTTTAACACTGCCTGCAGGATTAAACAACTCTAGCTTTGCAAATAAATTCGCTTTTAACTCATTGTTTTCACCAAATCTATTCAGTTTCATTATCGGAGTTTTTCCGATTATTTCTTCGACACCATTGTAAATCTTCATAAGTTTTAAGACCTTTCTGAACTTTATCATTTAAATAACCATCTTTTCTTGATAAACCACAACGTTTTGAGCGATTTTTCGTAAGTAAAATTTAAGTCGTAAGACTTAAAAGCACAAACTATTTCCTGTATTAAACCAAAAATATGTAGGAGAGACAAAACGAAGATATTCGCTTTGTGCTCTCCCCTACAATAGAATTACTTAGTTATTAGCCCACAAATCTGCAGGATATTTTCCACTTTCAGTCATTTCGGTTATAGCATTAACAACAGTCGGTTTGTCCTCTTTGTATGTCACACCATACCATTTATCCTGACTGTGCAACACTTTAACTTGCGCTTTTTTGCCATTGATTAACTCACTGACAGTCAGCGGAATGAAATACTCGCATTTCAGCGGATTTTTCACAATTGCCTCTTTTAGGAACTCTGCAAAACCGTCGTTGATTGCGCCCATAACATTTTCTTTGAAGCCCCACAAATTCATGGAAACTTGTGTGTCCTCTTCAAGAGTAGTCCATGTATTCCCATCGTCTTCAGTGAACTTAATCTCGTCACCGAATTTTTCAATTCTTGTTCTTTCGTTTACATCAATCAACATGTCATTTTCATCTACTTCGCAAACACCTCTTGCCACACTTCCATGTTCGGTCACAGTGTTTTTAAGCATATAACCCACCATACAATAATTAAAGACATCTGTGTCAGGTGTGCTTGAAAGATAGTCAAAAATCACTTTAAAAGCGTCTGAACCATAATAGTCATCTGCATTAATAACTGCAAAAGGAGCGTCAACTACATCTTTTGCGCTTAAAATAGCGTGTGATGTTCCCCAAGGTTTTTCTCTCCCCTCAGGTATGGTGAACCCTTCAGGCAAAGCGCTAATATTTTGGAAAGCATAGCGAACTTCCATATGCTTAGAAAGCCTGTCACCGATTGCCTCTTTAAAGGCTTGTTCAATTTCTTTTTTAATGATAAATACCACTGTTTCAAATCCTGCTTTTTTTGCATCGTATATAGAATAATCTATAATCAATTGCGAGTTAGGACCAACCGGATCAATTTGTTTCATTCCTCCGTAGCGACTTCCCATACCTGCTGCTAAAACTACTAGTATTGGTTTTTTCATTTTGAAATCAACCTTTCATTTTTGAACTTTATACTATTTTACCTTTTAATTCCACTTTCGTCAAGATATTTAGTTTGCAAAATCCAAAAAATTGGCAATTCCTTCAACACAATTTGCTATAAAAGTAATATCATAGTCATTTTCAATACCAAAAGTAAACACGCTCAAAGTCACTTTTTCCGATGTTTGCTCCACAATAAACGGCAAAGTGTCGTCGCCTGTTGCAGTTTTTCTGCAACGATAGTCAGTGATAACCAACAAAACAAAAACCGCAAAAAACACACAAGTGATAAAGAAACTTGTAAAAAACCACTTTAAACTTCTTTTCATTCTCCAATCAAAACCTCTGCAATAACATTACCTAAAAGCTCCCCTGAATACCGCGCCTCTGAAATAGTATTCACTTCCGCACCCATCTCAACTAATAAAGAGGCATTTGTTGCGTCCATGTTATATTTCCGCTGACAATACATCAAAGGCCTCATTATTCCGGGATACAATTCTTCGGCTTTTTGTTGAATTTTTAAATTGAAAATCAAATTATCTTCCCAATGCGTAAATTCCAATTCGCCTGTAGGGTCGCTTCCGGCTATAAGCATAATTTGTGCAGCTTTTCTGTCGTTTATACTAACTGTAGGTTTATATTTTGTCCCATTCGCCTCTGCAAGAGAATCCCTGTGCAAATCAATAGTGATTTTAATCGACGGATATTGTTCTAAATATTTCGCCACAGTATCCCACGAGCGTCCATATGACCCGTCGTATGCATAGTCGTGAATTGTAGTGTCATGAAGCACGCTAATTCCATAACTTTCCAAAGTTTTTTTCAAAACGTCTCCAACTGCCGTCACATTTTTGCTTGAATTATCATCTCTTGTGGGGCTGTCCTCATAATAAAAACCAGTAAAACCGCTCATATAACTCTCTGAGGTGTGAGTGTGATATATCAAAACCAAAGGCTCGTCTGAGTTAATGTCATATTCAAAAGGCAAAGGTTTTTGCAGTTCTTCTGTTAAAATCAAACCAGATTCAGAAGTGTCTTTTACATAGAAATTATCAATTGGAACTCCTCCACCAACAGAAGTTTCAATTACTGAGTGAGATATTCTGTTTGGGTCGGGGGAGAGCTGTGGGAAAATTTCTTCTAAAAACTCTAAAGGTTTTGTGTCATATTCTATTATGTTTTTAAAAGGAGTTGGCTCGGGTGTTGCCTTTATTACACTTGACGAGTTGTCCTCAAAAAGAGGCAAACCAAGGCTGAGTTTTGCAAGTTTTTGCCCGTTATCTATTAAATATGTAACAAATCCCACCATCAAAACACAAAAAGAAAACAGAAAAAATAAATATTTAAAACCTCTTTTCAAAATATCCTCCTAAGACAAAATATACTATAATATAGTCAAACCAATACAAAACCCAAACAGACCAGCAGGTAAAAATCCGT
>CAYJBU010000054.1:0-14571 GCA_964368155.1 uncultured Eubacteriales bacterium
TGTTTTAATTTATAATGTAATTTTAGAATTTATTCAATTGGCAAACGTTAATGCAACCGACAAACATTTCGGTTTTTATCGTCAAAATGCTCTGCTTGAATACATCGAGAAACATTTAAGTAGCGAACTGAAAATTCAAGAAATATCGAAGTTTTTTTCTATACCATATCATAAATTGTCTAAAGATTTCAAAACCGACACCGGATTTGGATTAAAGGCATACATAGATAACATGCTTTTCAAAAGGCTAAAGAATTACTTTTGTGCAGTGAATTGAATATCTCGGAAATAGCAAGAGAGCTTAAATTTTGCGATGCATATTACTTTTCACGATTCTTCAGAAAGTATGAGAAAATGCCCCCAAAGGACTATCGAAATTTAAGAAATTAAATATAAAAGCGTCCCAACACAGTTTTTCAGTGTTGGGACGCTAAATTTTGGTTTATCTTAAAACACGCAGTACTTATCCATGTATTCATCCATTGCTTTTACTAGCTCACTGTTCTTTTCATCTCTTCCTAGATATTCTCTAATGTCAAGAACTGTAACGATTGAATGAACCTTAATTCCGAATTCGTCGCTGACTTCCATAATCGCAGTTTTGTTTGGTGTTGTTCCAACTTCACAACGGTTAACAGAAATAAACATGTCATTCACTTGAACATTTGCAACAGAATTTATCACAGGCATAACTTCACGAATTGCAGTTCCTGCTGTTACTACGTCTTCGATTATAATTACTTTATCGCCGTCTTGAGGTTTATATCCTACAACGCTACCTCCCTCGCCGTGGTCCTTTTCTTCTTTTCTATTAAACAGAAATGGTTTATCAATTCCATATTTGTTATATAGTGCACACGCAGTGCTTGTTGCAAGCGGAATTCCTTTATATGCAGGACCAAACATGCAGTCAAAATCCTCTCCAATAGTTTCTTTTATCAACTGTGCATAGTATTCCGACAATTTCGCAATTTGTGCACCAGTTTTATAGTTTCCTGTGTTCACAAAATATTGCGTGTTTCTCCCACTTTTGGTTACAAAATTTCCAAAACGTAAAACATCTGACTCAAGCATAAATTCGATAAATTCTTCTTTAGTTTTTGTAAGCATTTCCATTCTCCTTATTAATCAACTATTCTTTTTTCCATTTTATTTTTGCTTAAAATATCATACATCGCTGGAACAACAAACAATGTCATAAGCGTTGCGTAAGTTAAACCGCCTATGCAAACAATCGCCATAGGTTGCATCATTTCAGAACCAACACCAGTTGCAAGAGCCATGAACACCAGACCTAAAATAGTCGTCAAAGCAGTCATCAAAATCGGTCTCATTCTGGTTTTGCCAGCAAGAACAATAGCTTCTCTTTTCTCAACGCCCTCATAACGCATGACATTAATATAATCTATCAACACAATACCATTATTTACAATGATACCAGCAAGCATAATAAACCCTACCATTGAGATAACGCTAACTTCATGCCCTGTGATTAGCAATGCCAAAAATCCACCGGTACACGCAAGCGGTATAGTAAACATGACAATGAACGGAAGTTTAAACGATTGGAACTGAGCTACCATGATAAAGTAAATTATTACTATCGCAAGAGCCGCCATGTATATCAATTGTTCCATAGCTTCCATGATACTATCGTTTTCTCCACCAGTTTCAATTGTATTACCAGGCAATGTTTCATAGTCGTCTAATACGTCGTTAACTTTATTTGTCATTAAAGTGATGTTTTGATCCTCAGCTATTTTTGCAGAAACAGTGAGAGTTCTTCTTTGATTTTCACGGCTTATCGAATCAAGACTTTTTGTTTCTAAAATGTCAGCAACATCAGTTAAAGCAACCTCTTCTTTTTCACCAGTCATCGTTTGATATTTTATAACCATGTCCTCTATGTCGCTAGTTTTAAGATTTTGATTTTTCTCAGAGTAAATAATCATATCGGTGCCTACTCCGTTAGCAACAATATCACTACCTGTCACTTCGGAAGAAACATTTGCAGAAACAGCCCCAAATACTTGTGCTACAGTTAATCCTTTTTCCATAGCTTTATCTTTATCAACCACAATTCTAATTTCAGGGTTTGCATCTTCCAAGCCAGTACTGACTTCTGAGATTCCGTCAATTTCGCCAAGAGTCGCAGCAAGGTTATCAGCTTCTTGAATTAGGTTATCTAAGTCTTTACCGTAAACTGTAACACTTATTCCCTCGCCTCCCATTGCAGTCATCATTGAAGACATATCCATACTTCCCTGTGCAGAAATTGTTGCGTTAATGTCTGCGGTTTTTTCGACAATTTCAGCAGAGATTTCAGAATCTTTTCTGTTTGTTCCATTTTCGAGAATTGCATATATTGTAATTCCTGTTCCGCCTGAACCACCGCCTCCCATTGCTCCTGAGAGCATAGAACTAGTGCCGCCGCCTGCCATATTAACACCGAATGTTTCGACACCCTCAACATCTTTTATTCTTTCATAAACTTCATCTGCCAAAACAGTAGCTTCCTCAAATGTAGCACCTTCAGGAGCTGTTACGCTGACAGTGATTTGTGTTCCGCTCATTGATGGCATGAAAATAAATCCTTTGGACAGTGCCCAAAATGTGCTTCCAACCAACAAAATCACGGATAAAACCAAAACTACCCAATTGTGTTTTAGCGAAAGCGAAACTAACTTGCCGTATGCATTTATCATTCCGTCCATAATAGGACTTTTCTTTTCTTTTTTTACTTTTAGCATACCCGATGCCATAGCAGGCACAAGAGTAATAGCAATAATGAAGCTTGCTAAAAGTGAATATCCAACAGTCAAAGCCATATCTTGGAATAAATCTCTTGTTAATCCTTCGATGAATACTATTGGTAGAAATACGCAAATTGTTGTGAGAGTTGAAGCTAAAATTGCGCCTGTTACTTGTGTAGTTCCTTTCACAGCAGCCTTTAGAATTGGCTCTCCCTCGCTTCGCAGTCTATAAATATTCTCGATAACAACAACCGAGTTGTCAACCAACATTCCAACACCAACTGCAAGTCCTGAAAGCGAGATAATGTTTAGACCGATTCCCGAAAAATACATCAACACAATTGCAAACAAAAGTGAAATCGGGATTGAACAAGCAATTATAAATGTTGGTCTAATGTCTTTTAGGAACAAAATTAATATGATTATAGCCAAAACGCCACCGGATAATATATTACTGAGCACATTTCCGACAATCAAATCAATCGGTTGACCTTGGTCTGATAATATCGAGAATTTTAGTCCGTCGTAACTGTCTTCTAGTTCATCAAATCTCGCTAGAACATTGTCAGAAACTGTCTTTGTTGCAAAGCTTGCTTGCTTTGAAAAAGATAGCATCAAGCTGTCGTTTCCGTTTACCTTTGAATACATTTCACCCGAGTTATCTGTGATAAAAACATCTGCAACATCACTTAATCTTACAGGATCCAGCCCATCAATTCCCATATTTAGAATCATTAAGTCTTGAAGTTCTTCAACGCCTTCAATTTTATTACCGACTCTGATTAGATAATCAACATCATCTTCGGTGATATATCCCGCAGGCATAGAGAAGTTTTGTGCCATCAGAATCTGGTTAACCATATCCATAGTTATGTCTAGTTTTGCAGATTCCAAGGCTAATTCTTTTTGCTCTTCCAAGCTGTCTTTCGCATTTTGCAGTTCAGTTTCAGCTGAATCCAACTGCATTTTCGCGCTTGCTAGTGCAGTTTGGGCGTCACTAATTTGTGAAATCCCTGCAGAAATTTCCATCGCTCCGCTTAATTGTTGCTTATTCAACTCTTCCATTGCAGCAGTAATTCCTACTGAGCCTTGCTCAAGCTGAGCAATAGCAGTTTCCAACTCTGTTACACCCGAAAGAATTTGCTCTAACTGAGCTTCACTGTCTGCAATTGCAGTCTCGACATCGCTAACTGTATATCCCATTGCAGATAAAATAGCATCAATTCCGCCTAGAGTAGCGTCTAAAACATCTAATCTATTGTTAATTTCTTCAACCCTTGCAAGAGTTTCGGGGTCTGTTCCAACCAATCCTGCTAGTTCTTTTTCAAGCTCATTTTTCTCTGTAATCGCCGAATTATACTGTGCTTGAACGTCCTTTAATGTTCTTAGCGTTCCTTCAATAAGAGGTTTTGAAGATTCAGCAGTCTGCATTTGAGACTTTAGTTCTGTGATTGTCGCCTCGACTTCAATTTTTTGGTCAACAAGTTGCGCATGCGCTTTTGCAGTCTCTTGAGCTAAGGCAGTTTGCCCGCTTTCAAGCTCATTTTTTGCACCATCTAAGTCGCTTTCTTGACTTTCAATATCGGTAATTCCGTCAGTGATTTCTTGCATTCCATCTTCGAGTTCTTGCTCACCTTCTGCAAATTGCTCTAATATCGCTTCTTCAATGTCCTTGTTTACCTTGTCTATTTTATCTTGAGAAAGAATAACATGAATTTGTTCTGTGACATTACCTGAAATATCCAAGCTTGCAACGCCTGTTATTCCCTCTAAATCTGTGATTATCTCATCCTCGATAAATCGTGTTAAATCAGTGTTGCTCATTCCGTCGTATTCAACGGCAGCAACGGTTACCGGCAATAAATTCGGATTAATTTTTATGATATACGGAGTTTGAACCAAGTCATCCCAAAAGCCTGAAACACCATTGATTTTTTCCCTGATTTCACTTACCATTGTGTCCATGTTAACGCTATCGTTAAACTCCAACATTATAGTCGACATACTCTCTGCACTTGTCGATGAAATGCTATTTATGTTTTCCAAAGTAGCCATGGATTGTTCCAAAGGTTTACTTATCTGCTCCTCGACCTCCTCAGGGGTAGCTCCGGGATATGCTGTAATAACTACCGCATAGGGCAAGTTTATTCCAGGTAAAAGGTCGGGAGTCATGCTGGAAAAAGAAACAAATCCCAGAATGATTACCATAAACACCGAAACAAACACTGTCAGTGGTTTTTGCACGCTAAATTTTGCAAACATAAAAAACTCCTTTATAGTTAACTTAACGTAATTAAGTATACTTCAAAGGAGTTTGTTAAATTTGAATTCAATGTGAACATTATATAAACTTTATTGTGATAAATTAACAAAAATATACAAGTGTAAATTAATCGACATATCACGTCAAAAAGCCACAAAACTCGCAATAAATTCTATACTCTAAATAAACAATTAATACATTCCGCCCATGTCAGGTGCAGCAGGCATTGCAGGTGCAGGCTCTTTAATATCTGCAACTAAACTCTCTGTTGTCAAGACAGTTGATGCAACAGAAGCAGCGTTTTGAAGTGCTGAACGAGTAACTTTAGTTGGGTCAACAATTCCGAAAGACATCATGTCGCCAAACTCTTCAGTCAAAGCATTATAGCCATAACCAACTTCATTTTTAGTTAAGAGTTTATCTACTATAACAGAACCCTCAACTCCTGCATTTTCCGCAATTTGTCTTACAGGTGACTCAAGTGCTTTCAACAGAATTTTCGCTCCTGTTTTTGCATCACCCTCAAGAGTTTCAACCACTGCTTTTACAGCGCCAACCGCATCTATCAACGCAGTTCCACCACCTGCAACAATACCCTCTTCAACAGCTGCTTTTGTCGCGGAAAGAGCATCTTCCATTCTAAGTTTTTTCTCTTTCATTTCAACTTCAGTAGCAGCACCAACTTTGATAACAGCAACACCACCAGCGAGTTTTGCAAGTCTTTCTTGAAGTTTTTCTCTATCGAAATCAGAAGTTGTAGCTTCGATTTGTGTTCTAATTGCGCTTACTCTGCCATCAATTGCTTCTTTATCTCCTGCTCCGTCGACAATAATTGTATTCTCTTTGTCGATTTTAACTTGTCTAGCTCTGCCAAGTTGATCAATAGTAGTTTCTTTCAAATCAAGACCTAGTTCATCAGTAATAACTTGACCGCCTGTCAGAGTAGCAATGTCTATTAGCATTTCTTTTCTTCTGTCACCAAAACCAGGAGCTTTAACACCAACACAAACAAAAGTTCCACGAAGTTTGTTAAGAATTAAAGTTGTAAGAGCTTCTCCCTCGATATCTTCTGCAACGATAACCAATTTTTTGCCAGCTTGAACAATTTGCTCTAGAACTGGGAGAATTTCTTGAATGTTGCTGATTTTTTTGTCAGTGATAAGAATGAAAGCATCATCAATTACTGCAGTCATTTTATCAGTATCTGTAACCATGTAAGGAGTGATATATCCTCTGTCAAACATCATGCCTTCAACAACCTCTGAATATGTTTCAGCTGTTTTTGACTCTTCAACAGTGATAACACCGTCGCTTGTAACTTTCTCCATAGCTTGAGCAATTAACTCTCCAATTGAATCATCTCCGGAAGAAACTGCAGCAACTTTTGCGATGTCTCTTGTTCCGGAAACTTTTTGAGAATTGTCTACAATTGCTTTAACAGCAGCTTCAGTAGCTTTTTGCATTCCACCTCTTAAAATCATTGGATTTGCACCAGCAGTTACATTTTTCATACCCTCGCAGATAAGCGCTTGCGCTAAAATTGTAGCTGTTGTAGTACCATCTCCCGCGATGTCATTTGTTTTTGTTGCAACTTCTTTAACAAGACCAGCGCCCATGTTTTCAAAAGCATCTTCAAGTTCAATTTCTTTTGCAATCGTTACACCGTCATTTGTTATAAGTGGTGAACCGAATTTTTTATCAAGAACTACATTTCTACCTTTTGGTCCAAGTGTAATTTTAACTGTGTCTGATAATTGATTAATACCTTCTAAAAGCGCTTTTCTAGCAGCTTCACCATAAATAATTTGTTTAGCCATTATAAATCCTCCTATTATTCAACGATTGCAAGAATATCAGATTGTTTCACAATTGAATACTCTTCACCATCTAGTTTTATTTCTGTTCCTGTGTATTTCGCAGTAATAACTTTATCGCCTTCTTTGACAAACATTTTTATTTCTTTGTCGTCTACAATCCCACCCGGTCCAACAGCAACTACTACTGAAAACTGCGGTTTTTCTTTTGCACTACCAGCTAAAACTATGCCGCTTTTCGTGGTTTCTTCTGCTTCTTGTGCTTTAATTAGCACTCTGTCTAGCAATGGTTTAATTGTCATTTCATACACCTCTAATATATTTATTAAAACTTTTGCATTATATTAGCACTCACACTTTGCGAGTGCTAATATATATTGTATCACTAATTTTAGGAAAATCAAGTCTTTTTTTGTTATTTATAAAATTTTTACAAATAATTAAAAATTCCGAAAACAAATAATCCACTATTTTAGTATACATTTTGGTTTTCTCTATAACTTCTCCATATATTCTCAAAAAAATCGTCTTTTTCTGGTATCTTGCGTGCTTCTCTCCATTCGAAGCTAAGCTCTTTGTTTCTATAAACACATTCTTGAATTAATGTATCATTCTTTGAAAGCGAGTACTTAAACTTTTCAGAAATAGATAGCTGACCGTTATCATCTTTGTAAAGCAAGCTCCCTCTACTCTTGCCGTTGTTTGAGATGTAATCTGTAATTGCACTCAAATATACAAATTGACAAAGCAACATATCATACAATCTGTAAGCCTTTTTCAATCTCTTTTTTGAACTGCATTTCACCTGTCTTTCAAAATTATAAAGTGTTTGTTTTACCGACACTTTAAGCTGTTCAATCTCCGATATATCTCTAACTGCGCCACCAAATGTGCTCATTTTCAATCCAAACTCTTCTGTCAATTCATCTATATTATCTTCTTTCTCATTAATTTGAATGAAGTTCATAGCTTTTACAATTTCATCATTATTAATTGCAGTGTCGCATTTCTCAGACTGCACAGAAATATATTTTGCAGCACGCATCGCCCCGACTTGTCCTGCATTTAAAGCTGAGCCACCGGGTCTGTATACCCCATGACTTGCGGCTACTTCTCCAATTGCAAAAACGCCTTCGATATTGGTTTGCCACCAACAATCTACTGCCATTCCACCATTGTTATGTTGAGCGCAAAGAGAAATCTCAAGCATTTCATTTTTCAAATCCACACCTTTGTCCAAATAAAAATCTACAGCAGGTTTGTTCATATGCAAAAGTCGGTCAATTGGTTTTCCAAAACACGCTCCTGCATTTTTTAAGTAATCGCTACATTCCCTGTCAAGTTTCTCATAGCAAGGTTCTTTATCGCCTGGGTTTTCTCTAAAATCAAGAAAAATTCTTCGTCCTTTTTTAATCTCTTCATAAACCAAAATGTCAATTATTGATGATCCACTTTCAATTTTCCTCACGTCAAAAGGCCACTGATATCCTTTGAAAAAAACTTTGCTCAGAGCTTCGTTTTCATCTTTCAATTTATCAAAAATAAATTCTTTTGAATCATTTCCTTCCATATCGGTAGAAACAAATCTTGGCAACACTTGCATATAAGTTCCCGAAACATTCCACCTCGGTTTCACTGAAGCTAAACCGTATTGCCATTCAGTGAGATTTTTCCCTTTTACACCAGAGTCAAACAATATACCACTAGCACCATGATGTCCAAAAGGATACACACTGTTTTTATACATTCCAGCCGGTCCACCAGTTGCGCAGATTAAATTTTGGCACAAAAACACTACATATTCGCCGCTTTCATCTAAACAAAGAACCCCTTGTACTTTTCCGTGTTCGGTAAATATTTTAACCATCATAGTTTTATCGAAAAAGTCAATATTCTTATCCGCAACGCTTGCCTCGAGTGCTTCGGTCATCGCTTTTGAAGTATACGGACCGACACTTGTCGCCCTCCTTGCAGGGTCATGGTCTGTTTTGTAACCTATGTATTCGCCATATCTATTCTGAGGAAAAGGAACTCCTAAGTCGCACAAATGAAGAAATGCAGAAGACGAAAGAGCTGCTTCACACAAGGCTAAGTCTCCATCTACACAGCCACCGTCAAAAAATGTTTGAGCCATTTTCCTCACACTGTCAAAATCATCTCCAGATAGCGACAATTTGTAATAAGTCTGTTTGTCCGAGCCTGTGTTTCTTGAAGTCCCACACAGTCTGTTCTCGCTTATTATCGCTATGTCTTTTTGCCCGTATAAGTAAAGCCTTTCCGCCGCACAATATGCTGCAGCACCAGAACCAATAACAATTGTGTTGTATCTAAAACTATTCATTTCTTGTCCAATCTTTCCTGAAAATTTTGATAAAAAATCCCAAGTGGATATACATCAGCACTTTGAAGCAATCATAATTTTTTTATGTGGAAACCACCGTCAACATCAATGAAATTTCCGGTTGTATAAAGAAAATCATCTCCTGAAAACACTGCAACAGCATTCGCTATATCCTCAGGAGTCCCCCATCTAGCAATGGGAAAAGCTCCATTTTCAATCAAATTGTCGTATTTTTCTTGAACACCGCTTGTCATGTCAGTGGCTATAACTCCCGGTCTAATTTCATGGACATATATGCTCTCACTTGCTAATCTGTCAGCAAAAAGAGTTGTAAGCATTGCAATTCCTGCTTTCGACACACAGTACTCTCCCCTGTTCGTGGACGAAACCACAGCAGAACACGAACTGACATTGATTATTGTTCCTCTTTTTTTACCATTCATCTCTTGTTTAATCATTTGATTTGCAACTAACTGCGACATAAACATATATGACTTCGTGTTGATTGAAAGAACTCTGTCAAAACTCTCTTCGCTCATATCAAGCAAGTCAGCCCTTTGCTTTGGCGCAACTCCAGCATTATTTACAAGCACGTTTATTTCGCCGAATTTTTCCACAACAGCTTTTACTAAGTTTTTTCTATCATCACTGCTTGAAACATCGCCCTTAAAGTATAAATAATCACCTTTTAAGCTTTGAAATTTTTCTTTATATTCAGCAAAATCACGTGTTGCAAGCACCGCTACATTATATCCTAAGTCAGAAAGTTTTTGCGTAATAGCAAAACCTATTCCACGACTTCCACCTGTTATTATCGCTGTTTTCATATCATCAATCTCCATTTTTTATCGATTTATTCAACTAAGCTCATTTAATTTTGACTTACGCAAAACTACGCTCTGCCCTCTCTGACTTCAGTTTCTTCCCTAAATTTTTTATACAAAGGCGAATAAACTACTCCATCACGAATAACACAGCCTGTTGTTCCGTGGTCTCGCATTATTTGGGTGCATTTTGAACATGCGACACAGCATTTATTTTTATCCATTTTTCCATATTTCAAAACGTCAGCTGGTGCGTTTGGATAAGCAAAACTACTTCTACCTAGTCCAACAAATGCACATCTTCCGTCTCTTATATTCGCTGCTCCCACGTATGGAAAATACTCTCTAAGCCATGTGTAACCATTTCCGACTACAGGAATTCCATTAGCGCTTGCAGTTACCAAATCGGTAAAACTGAAAAGTCTATCAATGCTTTGAAGTTGATTTTCTTCAGGAACAGGAATTCCTAAACTTGAAGTGTCAAAAGGTCTTGTCACTTGTGGGTAAATATAATACGGATTTCCTGCGGAATTTGAAAGGAGTTGCACACCCTCGTCAACCAAAAGTTTCACTAACATTTTAGCTTCATTTTCATCAAACTTCCACATATCTTCTTTATCACAACCAAATCCATATGGATAAGGATGCGCGTCAAAAACATTAAACCTACATGCAATAATAAAATCATCATCCATTTCAGATTTAACAGCCCTTATTATATCTCTTAAAAGTCGAGTTCTATTTTCAAAACTTCCGCCATATTTTCCTTCTCTTGTGTGCGAAGCAAGCAACTCACTCAACAGATATCGATGACATGCCTTAATATCTACTCCGTCGAACCCTGCAATTTTTGCTAGTTTTGACGCCTCTACATAATACTTCGGCAGTGCATCTAGATATTCATCAGTAACAAGCGGATAGCTTTCGTCAATTCCACAGCGTGGGTCAAGTATAGGGTCGTGCTGTGGGATAATCGGTTCAGATTTATGTGTATTTGGTCTTGAATATCTTCCCGAATGAGTGAGCTGGATGATATTGACAGGCACTACCCCATTAGCGTCGAAAGCTAACTTATTACACTCCTCCAACAAAACTTTGAATTTATCAACATTTTCTCTTGTCATCATCATTTGCAACGGATTTGCTCTTCCCTCGTGCATAACTGCGCAAGCTTCCCACCAAAGCAAACCTGCACCGCCTGTTGCAAATCTAATGTATCTACGACGCACTAATTCAGATGGAGAACCGTCTTCCTCACTGTCACAACCTTCCATTGGTAAAACTGCAAAGCTGTTAGGCGCTGTAAATTTTCCGATATTTACTTTTTTAGCTAAAACAGATAAATCTTCTGATGTATTAATGTTTAATTTTTTCCCCTCTATAGACCGATTTAATTCTTCTAAAGATTTAATATTAAACTTCACATGTTTAGACATTCAAATTACCTTCCTTTTTTCATAATTTCTCACAATAATTTGTACATTATATCTATACTGATTAATACTATCATATATAAAGAAAATTGTCAATTCAAGGAAGGCAATAACATTATAAATGAACAAAGTCCAAATTATTTAAAATATCTACAAAAAAACCAAAAAAGCTATTGTAATATTCATATTTATTTGATACAATAAAGTTAGGATAGTATGAATATTTCTTATTGATAGGAGTTAAAATGAGCGAGATATTAATTGTTGATGATAGCGTTATGAACCGCATGGCTTTAAGCAAGATGTTAAATGACGAATTTGAAGTTAAGAGTGCCTCGAGCGGAATTGAGATGTTCCAAATGCTTGAAAAAACTGACCCAAAGCTGATACTACTTGATATTGTCATGCCCGATTTAGACGGATTCGAAGTCATTGCAAAACTAAAATCAAGCGAAGAATATAGTAAGATACCTGTTATTTTTATCACAGGATTGAATGATGCAGAAAGCGAAGAAAAAGGCTTTCAACTTGGAGCTATAGATTATATAACAAAACCTTTTATGCCTCAAGTTGTAAAAGCAAGAGTGCGCTCATACGTAAAACTGTATGAATTTATTCGAAAAACTGAAATGATGGGTCAGCACGATGGTTTGACGGGTCTATATAACAAAAAAATGACTGAAGTTCAAATCAGAAAACAGCTTTCGTCACAGCCATTGTTGAAATGTGGTGCACTTATGGTTATTGACGTTGATAATTTTAAAAGTATCAACGATACCTTTGGTCACTTATATGGAGACGCTGTTATTACTCAATTAGGTAGTTCTTTGCGCTCAATTTTCCAAAAAAGTGATGTACTCGGAAGAGTTGGAGGAGACGAATTTTTTGTATTCTTAAGAAATTATAAAGATAAAGAGGTTCTTGAACAGCGCGCGATTGAGTTATGTAATGAGTTCAGAAAAACATATGAACAAAATGGTGTCACAGTAAATATTTCTGCTAGTGTTGGAATTGCGACCACTGACGATTCTTTTGTATATGAAGACATCTATAAATTTGCCGATGTCGCTTTATATGCTACTAAATCTCGTGGTAAAAATGGTTACACCTTCTACACAGGCCAAGAAGAGATAGCATATACCTCAAGTAGAACTGAGATTGAAAACAATAAAATCAATGACCAAGATCCTGAACAAAATATAATAGACTTTAAAAATAATCTTAAAGAATATATGTTCAACTTAGTTGAAGGAAACAAAGTTGTTGAATATACCATTCAATCTATTCTTCAAATGATTTGCACACAGTTCTCCTTTGACAGAGCTTATATAACCAAATTTGACTATGACGAAGTAATTATAAAGAGCATTTATAATTGGATTAGTTCGGTGACTACCGAAACTCAAGAAATAGTAGACTTATCTTTCTTTGAGTTGACACAACTTCATAGCATGTTTAAGGACGCAAACTTGATCGTTTCTTCTCCAAATAAACATGAGTTTAAATATCATCTTCATCAAGAAGATGAAAAAACAATATGTGTATTTGCCTTGAAGAACAAAAAAGCAATACTAGGGTACATTGCTTTTGAAAAAAATGCAACAGAGGACGAATTTAACCCAAAAGTAATCAATAACATCATTGATGTATCTCAACAGCTTTCAACAGTTGTAGTAAATCAGTTCTTGCTTGAGACTGTAAATAACTCAAAAACCAATTTGGAAAATATATTACATACAATAAGCGACCCAATTTATATTACAAAGCCTGAAGCAGGTAAGGCTCTTTTCATCAACGATGCTGCTAAAAACTCAAGTGTCGATTTCCACGGAAAAGCTTGTTTTAAATCTTCTAGCACTTGCGAAGACTGCCTATTAAAAAACGCTATAAGTAACGATGGATATTTCGAGCAAAATGATACTGTTTGCAAGAAAATCCCATGGAGTAATGAAACAACAGCATACATGGTATGGCACAAAAAGCCTTTTTCTAAGTAATAACATTTTTCAGCACTTAGTTTTGTTTTTCTTTTGCAATAACCAAAAAGGTTTTCGATGAGAATACATCGAAAACCTTTTTTACTTTATTCATAACATTTAATTGTTTAACGGATAAAGGACAACTAACATAACACAAAAAAGACACTTTACCTTTGCACTACAATGCCGATGAATGCGCAAATGCGCATAACGAGATATAGAAAAGGAGATTTTATGGGACCATATGAATACATAGTCAGCGACATTAGAGGAGAATATGCATATTTAACAAGAACAGATGTATCCGATAGTGAAGAATTCATGATTGCTCTTATTTTATTACCACATGGAAGTGACATTGGAGTTAAAATAAAATACGAAAACTTAGAGTATTCAATAATTAATTAATATCATAAGAAATGGAGTTTTACTATGCAAAGATGCGCTTGGCCAAATTTGGAAAATTCAGATATTTATATTAATTACCACGACAACGAATGGGGTGTCGCTTCAAGAGACGATTCCCATTTGTTTGAGATGTTTATTCTGGAAAGCTTTCACTGTGGTTTATCTTGGTTGTTAATCCTTAAAAAAAGAGAAGCATTCAGAAAAGCTTTTGACAATTTTGACGCACACATCATATCAAATTATGATGAAGAAAAAATTGCACAGCTAATGGAAAACCAAGAAATCGTTAGGAACAAAGCCAAAATTCTTGCGACTATACAAAATGCAAAATCATACTTAAAAGTAGTGGAAGAATTCGGTTCTTTCTCAGATTATCTATGGAGTTTTACGGATAACAAAGTAGTATACTATCCTTTTGACGGGGTTACGACAAAAAACGAATTATCTGACAAAGTATCAAAAGATCTTAAAAAGCGTGGTTTTAAGTTCATGGGCACAGTCACATGCTTTTCTTATTTAGAAGCAGTTGGAATTATGAATGACCATGCCCCTTACTGTTGTAAGTATGTTCCTGAAAACAAGAGATAATAGTAACTCAAAAAATCTCTATTGTCGCAATTTGATTATCTTTATCAGATTATTGTCTATGTGTTATTCCACAAGTGTTTTACGCAGTTTATCACAAAACTAAAACACTCAAACTACTTAATACCTGCTGAACAACTTGAAAATGGCTTTCTAACGCAAAAGAAAGCT
>CAYJBU010000055.1:0-14503 GCA_964368155.1 uncultured Eubacteriales bacterium
CGGGTTCGGATTATATCGGTCAGGCTAATAAAATCAGATATTAAAATCTCCGAAAAAAGTAGGAACAGTCGTTAATCTGATTGCGTGATTGAATTGCAATCGGAGTGAAGACTGTTCCTGTGTGTGCGAGTATGAGGCGAATTTCCTATATATGGATTATTAGCAAAGGACTTCGATCTGTAGTGGATTAGTTTACGCAGAGCCGTCATGTTTAATACGCAAGATTAAGTATAATGAATATGTTTCAAAAGCTTAATGACTATAAACATAGGAAGTTCATAATTTTTATATATGATTTTTAAGTGGTGATGTATCAATGTCGCTGCAATTTTTTTCTTCAAAGAAATTCAAGAGAATTTTGATGATTTGATTAACTCCGCCTTCTCTTGCACTTTCGATGTTGATTGGCATGATTGGATCGTGCACGCTTAGTCTGAGCAAGAACCAACCTTCTGTTTCTTTAATTGAAATGCGGGTTCCCTCATGGCTGTCGTCTGCTATGTCATAGCTGTTATTTAGTGCAAATTTTTCTAAATCAGAAATAACTGCTTCGCCGACCGATTTAAAATCTTCGCAAGTAATCGGCAACCTAATTTCAGCTTCTTCTTTAGCGTGTTGTAATGAATCCACTAATTGTTGTAAATTTTTGCCATCTTTTTTTAGATTTGCAAGCTTGATGATTATCTTGGTAACTAAATAAGCTCCGTCGTCCAAAAAATAATTTTCTCGCATTGCTGCATGACCACTGGTTTCAATGGCAAGCGGACAGTTAACTCCTTCGTTGTTTAGGCGAATTGCCTCGTTAATCACATTTTTATACCCTCTTTTAAACCTGTGGTGAACTCCACCTAAAGTGGTGTTTATATAATTTTTTAATCCATCTGAAGTCACAGAATCGGTGACTATAGTTCCACCCGAGTTGCCCTCGAGCGCAATAGAGCTTGCAATAGCGATTAGAGTGTTGCGGTTGATTTCCTCTCCATCTGGAAAAACTGCTCCTCCTCTGTCAACGTCAGTGTCGAAAATAACTCCCAAATCTGCTTTCGATGCAACAGTAGCCTTAGAAATAGCTTCCATAGCGTCTTTGTCTTCTGGATTCGGAACATGGTTTGGGAACATTCCGTCAGGTTCTAAAAACTGACTTCCTGTAATGTCTGCACCAAGCTTAGCGAGAACATTTTCAGCATAAAAACCTCCTGCTCCATTTCCTGCGTCTACTACTATTTTAAACCCTTTTAGCGGAGTGTCATAGTCAGAAGAATTTACGCCTTTTTTAATCATGTCACATAGTTTTTCGCTGTATATAGACATGTAATTGTAATTAATAGATTTACCGCCCGGACATTCAGTTGCGGTTTGAGCGTTTTGGGCACGCTCTAATATATAGCTGATGTCAGGACTGTCTAATCCACCTTGCTTTGTGAAGAATTTAAGCCCGTTTCTGTTGAAAGGATGATGACTTGCGGTTATCTCAATTGAGCAATCGCATGGAATGTCAAGCACAGCCATAAACATTGCTGGAGTAGAAGAAAGAGAGCAATCAAAAACTTGTACTCCGCACTTGACAAAGATATCAATAAGCGCTGTTTTTATTCTGTTTGCTGATATTCTGGAATCGTGTCCAATGGCGATTTTAAGTTCGTTTGACTTTTTATCAAACCTGTTTTCGCACCAAAGTAAAAATCCGTGTGCAATGGATTGTACTGCTTCGTTTGTAAGATTTATTTCTTGCCCAGCAACGCCCTCGCTTGCAATTCCTCTGATGTCAGTTCCACTTTTAAATTTACTAAAGTCCATGATATCCATCAATCCTTTCTGTTAAACACAAGTATTGGGGCTGTTGCATTATGATGTGACAGCCCCAAATTTGTTGCGTGATATAATTCTATATATAATTTTCAATCATTCGCAAGAGTCACAACAATGATGGTCATGCTCTTCGATTACTCCAACAAAAATAGTTGGGTCTAATCCTTGCCTTGAATAGTAGTCAGAAATAGCTGCTTTGATTGCTTGTTCTGCCAAAACAGAACAGTGAACTTTTACAGCGGGTAAACCTTCAAGAGCTTCGATAACCGCCTTGTTTGTGAGTTTTAACGCCTGCTCCACAGTTTTACCTTTAACTAGTTCGGTTGCCATGCTACTGGTGGCAATCGCCGCGCCACAACCATATGTCATGAATGATACATTTTCTATGATGTTATTCTCAATTTTAACGTACATTCTCATTATATCTCCACATTTTGAATTGCCGACCTCGCCAATTCCATTTGCATCATGAAGCTCTCCGACGTTTTTGGGGCTTGCAAAATGCTCCATTACCTTTTGACTGTATGCCATGTTATACTCCGTTCCGTCGCCTTGCATTTTTAGCTTGCGACATATTGTTTTAATTTAACAATTTTCGTTTTTCTTTATAAAATCCCATAAAGGCGAGATTTCTCTTAATCTATTTATGATTGGAAGAAGCTCTTTCACGATATATTCAACATCTTCTTTAGTGTTGTGTTGATTTAAGCTTATACGCAATGACCCATGTGCAATTTCGTGAGGTAGTCCAATGGCTAAAAGCACGTGGCTTGGATCCAATGAACCACTTGTACAAGCAGAGCCTGACGATGCGGAAATTCCTTTCATGTCAAGCATTAACAGGAGTGCTTCTCCTTCAATTCCTTCAAAGCAGAAATTTACAATTCCTGGTAAGCGTTTTTTGTTGTTTCCATTTAATCTGCTGCGCTCAATTTTTAGAAGTTCTGTTATTAGCAATTCTTCTAATATTTGAAGTTTTGAGTTTCTTTCTTTCATTATGGCTACTGCGTTTTCAATTCCTTTTGCAAGTCCCACAATATACGGAACATTTTCTGTTCCTGCACGACGGCCTCTCTCTTGTGCTCCACCTTCTAACAAAGCAGGTAATACTAAACCTTTTCGGACATATAATGCACCGATGCCTTTTGGTGAATGTAGTTTGTGTCCACTTAATGATAGCATGTCGATATTGCATTTTTTAACATCAACATCAATTTTTCCCACTGCTTGTACAGCATCTGTATGGAACAAAACATTATTTTCTTTGCAGATTGCACCAATTTCTTCAATTGGTTGAATTGTTCCTATTTCGTTATTAACAGACATTATAGTAACAAGTCCTGTTTTATCTGTTATTGCATTTTTTACATCTTCAGGTTTTACTATTCCGTCTTTATAGACCTCAAGGTAAGTTACAGAGAAACCTTCTTTTTGCAGTGATTCACACACGTGAAGAACAGCGTGATGTTCGAATTTTGAAGTGATGATGTGAGTTTTTCCGCTTTTTTGAAGCCTTTTCATTGTAGATTTAATCGCCCAGTTGTTGCTTTCAGTTCCACAACCTGTGAAATAAATCTCGTTTGTTTCAGCGCCGATAGCCTTAGCAATCGTTTCTCTTGCGTTTAAGACTGCCTGTGCTGCTACAGAACCTTTTTGATATATACTTGAGGGGTTTCCAAACTCATTAATAAAGTAGGGAGTCATAGCCTCGAAAACATCATTTGATACTGCGGTAGTTGCGGCGTTGTCCGCATAAACCGACATAGTCATATAATACTCAATTCCTTTCGATTTTAAGTGTAGTGATATTGTTTTTATCTTTTCACCGAAAAACTGACGGTGGTATTTTTTCTATACAAATACAATATACACTAAAATGGTATACTTTGCAATAGGGAAAAGCAAATTTTAATTATATTTTAATAAAAAAGATATTTATAACATATTTTTGGCAATAATACCAAATAAATACCATAATATGGTGAAATGAAAAAGCATGACTTGACTTTATTTAGAATAAAAGGTACAATTATAATGAATATTTGTGTTCGGATAATATAATATCATAAAAAAGTCGAAATAGCAAGAGAGATGAAGTTCATTATTTATGCTAGAAATTTTTCCATTTTCAAAGTGGAATATGCGTCGAAAATCGTGTCGTGATAATGTTGTTTTGGAGCAGTTTTTCTATGCAAAGTGTTTTTATTATTCTCATGCTTTAATAATATTTAGAGAAATTACGGAGGTAAATTAATGGCAGAAAGAAAACCAGTAAATAATTTAAAAAGGCGCGGTGTTGTTGGAGAAAAGCAGCAAGACCAAGTCCTAAATGGTGCTAAGGGAGATTTGTTCGCCAAAATCAGCCCACCTATTTTGGATACTAAAAACCAAAGTGAATCCAAAGTGAAAAGTGCACCCAAAAACGCAAAAAAACCAACAGAGAAAAAAATGTCTCTTCCAAACAAAAATACGAATAAGAGACCTGTGGATAACAAAAATCTTGCAGAGATTAAAAAGCCTATAGATAGTAAGGTTAAAGAAAATAAAGTTAATAATAAAAATATTAAGACAAACTCTAAAAATCAAGGAAAAAAGAAGAATTCGAAAAAAACAGAACAAAAACCATCGGTAAAGATTTATTTCTTGGGCGGACTTAATGAAATAGGAAAAAACTTTACATTGTTTGAATGTGAAAACGACATGGTTATTGTTGACTGTGGACTAGCTTTTCCTGATGATGATATGTTAGGAATTGACATAGTAATACCTGATTTTAACTTTGTTCAAAAGAACATGGACAGGATTAAAGGCGTTGTAATCACGCACGGACACGAAGACCACATAGGAGCCATGCCATATTTGCTAAAACAGATTAATGTTCCTGTTTACGGAACACCACTAGCTATGGGATTGTTGCAAGTTAAATTAAAAGAGCATAACTTGCATAATGTGGTTAAGTTAAATCCAACTGTTGCTGGTTCGCACATAAAACTTGGTTGCTTTGACGTTGAGATGATTCATGTAAATCACTCGATTTCAGACGCAGTGGGACTAGCTTTGCATACACCTGCGGGAACAGTTGTTCATACAGGTGACTTCAAAATTGACTTTACTCCAACAGATGGAAACACTATAGATTTACCTCGTTTTGCTGAATTGGGCAAGCAAGGGGTGTTGGCATTGATGGCAGACTCAACTAATGCAGAAAGAGCAGGATATACTGTAACCGAAAAGAAAGTGCACGAAACTTTGGACATGCTTTTTGCAAGAGCAGAGAAAAAAAGGGTTATTGTTGCAACTTTCGCGTCTAACATAAGCAGAGTTCAACAAATTATCAATTGTGCAATCAAATATAATAGAAAAGTAGCTTTCTCGGGTAGAAGTATGCTTAATGTTGTTGCAATTGCAAAGGAGTTAGGATATATTTCTGCGCCTGAAGAGGTTTTTGTGGACTTGTCAATAATTAATAGATACGCAAAAGAGCAAACGGTGTTGATAACTACAGGAAGTCAGGGTGAGCCAATGGCTGCTCTTTCAAGAATGGCATATGCCGAGCATAGGCAAGTTGTAGTTGGGGAAGACGACTTCATAATTATTTCTGCAAGACCAATTCCGGGTAATGAAAAAACTGTTGGAACTGTTGTTGACGAGCTATTCAAACGTGGTTGCGAAATCGTGTATGAATCAATGTATGACGTTCATGTTTCGGGACATGCTTGCCAAGAAGAACTGAAATTAATCCAGTGTCTTGTAAAACCGAAATATTTTATACCAGTTCATGGAGAGCAAAAGCATTTAAGAAAACATGCCTTGCTTGCGATGCAAATGGGAATGGAGAAAGAAAACATTTTCATTGGCGATGTGGGTAAAGGGATTGAGCTGAACCAAAATTTCATGAAACAAACAGATGATGTTCCTGCAGGTAGTATCATGGTTGACGGACTTGGGGTTGGTGATGTTGGAAGTATTGTTTTAAGAGACAGAAAGCATTTAGCAGAAGATGGACTAATTATCTCTGTTTGCACAATAGATTCTTCTACCGGTCGTGTTTTATCAGGTCCTGACATTGTTTCAAGAGGTTTTGTTTATGTTCGTGAATCTGAAGAGTTGATGGACTTAGCAAAAAAAGTTGTGTTTAAAGCGATTGATAATTGTGCAGACGAAGGCGTAAAAGAATGGGGCGCAATTAAAATGAGAGTAAAAGATGGGCTTTCAAGATTGATGTATGAAAAAACAAGAAGAAATCCTATGATTTTGCCAATTATTATGGAGATATAAAAACAAGTGCAAGGCATGCTTTGCACACCGATTTCAAAACTAAGTATTCGGAGGTGTGAGATTTTTGAAGAGAAAAATGTGGGTTGTCTCCCCGTTTATGTATCTAGCCGCGCTTATCATGTTTGTTATGACAGCGTTTAGTTATAATGTAAATATAACTTTGTTTATTGTTGAATTGAGCATCTCTGTAGTATTTACAATCGCGTTGATTTTTGCTCGTGCACAATTTTGGATTCACACGAGACTAGCGATTAAGTCAGCTAGGGCGGTGCTTTTGACCGAAAACGAAGAAGCTTTAAATAACATGACTTTGCCCATTGTTGTTACTGGGCTAGAGGGCGATGTCATGTGGGCTAATGATATTTTTGTTTCTGAAATAGCAGAGGGCGAAAATGTTATTGCAGATAATATTACAAAATATTTATACCCGAAAACGCTAAGGCAAGTTTTGAATGAAAAAAATGCAAATATTCAATATAAAAACAAAAAATTCACAGTGTATTCGATAAAGACTTTACACTCTCATATTCTTTACTTTGTTGATGATACATACTTCAAGGACATTTTTAAAGAGTATACAGAGAAAAAACCGGTTGTAGCGCTAATTTGTTTTGACGACAAAGATCAAGTTGTAAGAGAATCAGGTGGGGGCGAGGAATCGAGAATTACTTCGGAAGTTGAAGCTGTTTTAAGAGAGTGGGCAACTGAAATGGCAGGTTTTTTAAGGAAACTTTCCAGCAGTAACTATCTCATGATGACTGATGAAATCCATGTTGAACAGGCTATAGCAAACAAGTTTGCCGTCCTTGATAAAGTTAGGCAAATCAGGGGAGACGGAAATCTGTATGCTACTATTTCGGTTGGAATTGGGCGAAACGCACCAAGTGCAGTTGACAGTGAGACATGGGCAAGAAGGGCACTTGACATGGCATTAGGTCGTGGTGGTGACCAAGTAGTAATAATTAAAAAAGGTGAGTTGTTTGACTTTTTTGGCGGAGTTTCAAGAAGTGTTGAAAAACGCGACAAAGTAAGGTCAAGAGTTATAGCAACTACTTTGACAGAGCATATAAAAAAATCAGACAAAGTTCTTATTATGGGGCATAAAAACTCTGATTTAGACAGCATGGGTTCAGCAATAGGAGTTTGGGCTGCGGCTCAAAAAGGCCTTAATAAGCAAAGTTATATCGTTGTAGACAAGAATACAAGCCTTGCAATGCCATTAATAGACGAGATGATGCAAGCATATCCTGATAGGAGAATTTTCATCGAGCCATATGAAGCTTTGCAAGAAGTAAGTGAGAAATCCTTGATTGTTGTCGTTGACACTCATTCAAACACTTTCACAGAAAGTACAGAGTTGCTGAAAAAAGCAAAGAAAATAGTCATAATTGACCATCATAGAATGTTGGTGAATTATATAAGAGAGTCGTTGATTTTTTATCATGAACCCTCTGCTAGCTCTGCGTCTGAAATGGTGACGGAATTAGTTCAATATATTGATATGTATTGTCTTGATGTGGTTGAGGCACAGGCTTTGCTCTCGGGAATTATACTCGATACTAAATACTTTGTTTTCAAAGCGGGGGTAAGAACTTTTGAGGCATCTGCTTACCTAAAACAGCGTGGAGCGGATACGATAAAAGTTAAGAAATATTTTGCTAACAGCATGAATTCCTACAGAGAAAAAGCGCAGTTAGTTTCAAGGGCTGATATATACAACGGGTGCGCTGTTGCTTGCGGTGAAGAAGATGAGTATATAAGTAGAGTTGCAGCTGCACAAGCAGCAGATGAATTGCTGTCAATCCAAGGCGTTAAAGCCTCGTTTGTCTTGTTTGAAAGCAACAATGAAATTGTCATCTCTGGAAGAAGCTTGGGAGAAGTCAATGTTCAAGTCATTCTTGAGGAATTTGGTGGCGGAGGACATTTGACTATGGCAGGCGCACAAATGAAAGGCACTAATATTAATGATGCAAAGGCTGCGTTGATTGCAGTTTTGGCAGATAAAGTTTAATATATAATAGTAGATTTTGTCAACGAAAGGAAAGATATATTAATGAAGGTAGTATTATTAGAAGATGTAAAATCATTGGGAAAAAAAGGTGAACTTGTAAGCACTTCAGATGGATATGCTAGAAATTTTCTTTTCCCCAAAAAGCTCGCAAAAGAAGCTAATTCTCAAGCGATGAATGAACTTAAAAACGCACAAGATTCTAAAGATTTTAAAGTGAAGACAGAAACTGAAAATGCGCAAAAAATTGCGAAATCATTAGAGGGCAAAATTCTAACGATTAAGGCAAAAGCTGGAAGTCAAGGCCGTCTGTTCGGTGCTGTAACTTCGAAAGAATTAGCGACATTGATTTCAAAGGAGTTCAACTTACAGGTGGACAAAAGAAAAATCGTAATTGAAGATGATATAAAAGCGTTTGGAACATATAAAGCAACGATTAAGCTATATGCAGGAATTACAACAGATATCTCGGTTAAAGTAGTTGAAAAAGACTGATTTATCGGTCAGGCTGTAGTGTTTGGAGGAAATCATGGATTTTGCAAATGAGGGTTATTCGAATATAGTCGAAAATGGACTGGTATTGCCTATGAGTCACGAGGCAGAACAGTCTGTTCTTGGTGCAATTTTGTTAGAGTCGGAGTGTCTTTCTCAAGTTGCGCAGATTTTACCTCGAGATGACTTTTTCTATGGTCAAAACAATAAAAAAATATATGCTGCGATGCTCGAGATGTTCACGCTTGGTAGACCTGTCGACTTTGTGACTGTACTTGACTTTTTGCAAAACACAGGGGAGTTCAACGAAGAAACAGGAAAAGTTTATCTTGCTCAGTTGGCGCAATTAGTTCCTGTTATTTCTAATGTTGAACACTATGCGAACATAGTTAAAGACAAGTATGATTTAAGACGTTTGATTTTAGCGGCGCGAGGAATTCTTGAAGATGTAAATGAATCTGCAGGAACTACCTCTAGTTTGCTCGATAGCGCTGAACAGAGAATTTATGATATTAGACAAGGCAAGAGCACTCAAGGACTAACTAAAATAAATCAAGTTTTGCTAGAAACATTTACAAAACTGGATTTACTAAACTCTGAGGACGCAGACCAGTATAGAGGAATTTCCACTGGAATTGGCGACCTCGACACAACTATAACAGGATTAAATCGCTCTGACTTGATTATTCTTGCAGCTAGGCCGGGTATGGGTAAAACCAGTTTTGCACTAAACATTGCACGCCATGCAGCGGTGACAGAGAATAAAACAGTTGCATTTTTTTCTTTGGAGATGTCAAAAGAACAGTTGGGGTCAAGAATGTTGTCGACCGAGGCATTGGTTGAGAGCACCAAACTAAGAACAGGAAAACTTGACGAGGGTGAGTGGATTAGGCTTATTGAAGGCGGAGACATTCTCTCAAAATCAAACCTTTATTTTGATGATACACCGGGAATTACAACTCCCGAAATGAAAGCTAAGCTTAGAAGACTTAAAAATATTGATTTAGTTATTATTGACTATTTGCAATTGATGAACAGTGCAAAAAGAATAGATAACAGGGTTCAAGAGATTTCTGAGATTACAAGAAATTTAAAAATTCTTGCAAAGGAAATGAATGTTCCTGTAATTGCTTTGTCTCAGCTTGCACGTTCAAGCGAAAAACGTACAGATCACAAACCGGTTCTCTCAGATTTAAGGGACTCTGGTTCAATTGAGCAGGACGCTGACATTGTTCTGTTTTTATATAGAGAGGCTTATTATCCGCAAGCAACAGGGGTTGAAACAGAGAATAATCAAAATAAAAGTGAATGTATAGTCGCAAAAAACAGGCACGGTGAATCGAAGTCAATCGAGCTTCATTGGCAAGGTGAGTTTACTCGATTTACGTCGCAAGGGTATGTTAGAAATGAATAAGGAAATACAGACAAAATTAGCTAATTGCGATAAAATTATTGTGGGTATTTCAGGCGGTGCGGATTCAGTAGCGTTAACTCATATATTGTTAAATGAATTTTCAAGCGACAAGCTGATATGTGCTCATATAAATCACGGGATAAGGGAAGTGGGCGCAATAAACGACGAAAACTTCGTGATTGATTTTTGTGATAAATTTGGGCTTGAGTGCAAAGTGCTTAAAGTAGATGTTCCCAAAATTGCTAAAGAGAAGAATATAAGCACTGAAGAATGTGGAAGAAACTTGCGATATGAGTTTTTCTCTTCTCTTTGCTCAGAGAATGATTTGATTGCAACGGCACATAATTTAGATGATAATGCAGAAACTGTCCTTTTTAATTTAGTTAGAGGCACAGGAATTGACGGGCTTTGTGGAATTCCGAGTGTTAGAGGGAATGTAGTTCGTCCTATACTTGATATGAGCAGGGACGAGATTGAAAAATACTGTGAATTACATGGACTTGCGTTTGTTACAGACGAAAGTAATTTTGAAAATGATTATAGCAGAAACAAATTGCGCAATATTGTTTTCCCTGTTTTGAAAGAACTAAACCCTGAGATAATCAAGAGTTTTGGAAGAACTAGTGAAATATTGAAAGGTTATTCGGAGTTTGTGGATAAAAGTGTCCATGAAACTCTAAAAATTGCGAAACATAAGTATGGTTTAAGAACTCAAGAACTCTTGAAACTTGATGATTTTTTGGTGGGCGAAACAATAAGAATGTTTTTGAAAGAAAATGGTGTATATTCTTATGAAAGTCGCCATATAAAAGAAATTGTAAAGAAACTTTCTTTAGGTGGAAGTGTCAACCTTGTCAATAATATTATTGTAGTGATAAAACAAGGTATATTGTCATTGAATTTTGGTTTTGGTGTTGATGAAACAGATAAGTGTTTAGTTTTTGACTGTGATAATATTTACAAGAATAAAAATATTAAAATTTCATCTAAAATTCACTTAAAAGAAGGAAAAATTAACAATTTGTTTTTTTATACATCAATTGATTGTGATAAAATAAGCAAAGAATTGACTGTGGGAAAGAGAAGAGAGGGAGAAAAGTTTCAAAAGGCTAATACCTCTTTTCACAAAAGTGTCAAAAAACTATTAAATGAGGCTAAAATCCCGTCACACTTAAGAGATGATGTAATAATAATTCGTGATGGCGATGAGGTTGTATATATAGAAAATATAGGTGTCAGCGATAAGTATAAAGTGGATAAACATACAAATTTGCATATTAGTATTGACATTATGGAAATAAAAGGTGATAATGATGGGTGATAAGTTAAATAAATCAATGGATAATGACATTGAGAAAGTTTTGTTCTCTGCACAAGATTTATCTAAGTTTGCAGAAGATTTAGGTGGAAAAATCAGTGAAGACTATGTAGATAAGAAATTGCTCTTGCTTGGAGTTTTAAAAGGGTCTTTTTTGTTCATGGCGGATTTAGCAAGAAATATTTCCCTTCCTTTGCAAATTGAATTCATGTCTGTTTCAAGCTATGGGGCAGGGGTTACTTCTACAGGAGTTGTAAGAGTTATTAATGATATTAATATCGACATTACAGGTTATGATATTATTATTGTTGAAGATATTTTGGACAGCGGACGCACTTTAAGTCATTTAGTTAATCATTTGAAAAGTAAAGGGGCAAACAGCATAGAGATTTGCACCTTGTTTGACAAGCCTGAAAGGCGCGAGGCTGAGGTATATGCGAAATATATAGGTTCAACAGTTCCCGATGCATTTTTGGTTGGATATGGTCTTGATTATGCGGAAGTATACAGAAACTTGCCTTATGTTGGGGTTCTTAAACCGGAAGTATATAGAAAATAAATAATTATTTTGGAGGAAATTTATCTTGGATAACAATAATAAACGTACGCTGAAAAATTTAGGTATATTCATTGGGTTGCCTATATTGCTGTTTTTGATTATAGCATTTGTTTTTGGCTCAACAAAACCCGAGTCGCCTACGAAATACTCGGATATTCTAAACTATTTTGAAACGCAACAAGTTAAAGGGTATACTTTGGATTTGGGTAGCGGTCAAATGGAAGTAGAATTGAATGATGCTGCTGGTTCGGTGATTAGATATCAAGTTCCGAATGTGGGATTGTTCTATGAAGATGTGAGCGATGACATTGAAGCTTATAATATCGAAAACCCGACTAACAAAATGGTTCAGGATGTTATTAGACCTACTGAAACCAGTTGGTTGTTTAGCCTAATTCCAACTTTGTTATTGCTTGGTGGAATGGTGTTTATTTGGGTGTTTATGTTCCGAAAAATGAACGGCGGAAACCAAATGAATTTCGGAAAAGCTAAAATAAAAGAACTTCAAGATGAAAGAAGAAAAACTACTTTTGCTGATGTTGCAGGAGCAGACGAAGAAAAAGAAGAACTTCGTGAGATTGTTGAGTTTTTAAAGGCTCCTCAAAAATATAACGAACTCGGTGCAAGAATTCCAAAAGGAGTATTGTTGGTTGGACCTCCGGGAACCGGTAAAACTTTGCTTGCAAGAGCGGTTGCAGGTGAAGCGGGAGTTCCGTTTTTCTCGATTTCGGGTTCTGATTTTGTTGAAATGTTTGTTGGTGTTGGTGCTTCACGTGTGCGTGATTTATTTGACAAAGCAAAGAAAAATAATCCTTGTATTATATTTATTGATGAGATTGACGCTGTTGGTCGACAAAGAGGTGCAGGTCTTGGAGGCGGTCATGACGAGAGAGAGCAAACACTCAATCAGCTTTTAGTTGAAATGGATGGTTTCGGTGCAAACGAAGGCGTTATTATGATTGCAGCTACAAACCGTGCTGACATACTTGACCCTGCGTTGATGCGTCCAGGCCGTTTTGACAGACAAGTGATTGTTGGCTACCCTGATGTTAGAGGTAGGGAAGAGATTTTACGTGTTCATGCAAGAGGAAAACCACTTGCTCCCGATGTAGTGTTAGGAACAATAGCAAAGACTACTGCAGGATTTACAGGTGCTGATTTAGAAAACTTGCTAAACGAGGCAGCGCTTCTTGCAGCAAGAAGAAATTATAGAGCTATTACTATGGCAGAAATTGAAGAAGCTTCAATTAAAGTTGTTGTTGGAACAGAAAAGAAAAGCCGTGTTACTACAGACAAAGAAAAGAAACTTACCGCTTTTCACGAAGCTGGCCATGCTGTTACAAGCTATTATTGCAAAACACAAGACCCGGTTCACCAAATTTCTATCATTCCAAGAGGTATGGCAGGCGGCTACACAATGCATTTGCCAACCGAAGACAGGTCATATCAAAGTCGTGATGAAATGAGAGAACGAATTGTCGTGTTGCTTGGAGGACGTGTTGCAGAGGCTCTGACGTTAGATGATATTTCTACTGGAGCTTCAAATGACATTCAAAAAGCGACTGAGCTTGCAAGAGCGATGGTTACTAAGTATGGTATGAGTGATTCGTTGGGTCCAATTCTATATGGCAGCGGTTCAAGCAATCCTTTCTTGGGCAAAGAGATGGGTCATGTAACCGATTATTCAAACGATACAGCAGCGATAATCGATGCTGAAATTAAGACAATTATTACTACTGGATATCAAAAAGCTGAAGAAATTCTAAGAGAGCACGATGATATTTTAAGGAGATTGGCAGAGCATTTGTTAGTCAAAGAAAAGATTGATGCGAAAGAATTTATCGACATCATCGAGGGGAATTTACTTCCTGAATCTATTGACCAAACAGTGGAAAGCGAACCTGAAGTAGAGGAATAAGCATTTTATCTTAGCCGAGTTCTATTTCGAACTCGGCTAAACTAATTCTTGTACTTAGAACTGTTTTATGACAAATTTGATAGGCTTTAACTTGGATAGAAAGCTTAGCCACTAGGAGCAAATCCGAACCCGCCTCAAACAAACATCTTTCAGCCTAAAACTGCGTTATCCTCCTAGATAAACGCTAGTTTTCCGTCGTCGTCTGCCTTGTTTAAGGCTAAAATATATTCATTTGGGGTCGAAGATTTCTAAAGTGAAGTGTGGAGTTTATAAGAAACAAAAGGCTTGCAGTAATACTCTGCGTATTGCAAAAGTATTTTGTGTACTTAGAAACCCACATTTCGCCTTAGAAACGGGTTCGTATTTGTTCCTAGTGGCTACTCCCCTTAGTCAGAAAACGGATTTAGATTATATCGGTTTTCAAAAAACAGGGACAGGCTTCCATGCTTGTCCCTGTTTTTTGATATGAATTTGCCAGCATTTTTGAGGTGAATTGTCTTTGCAAAAGAAATGATTTTTTTGATAATAAATTATACTTTTACATAAAAAGTAAAAGAATGCAGATATCTATCGAATTATCAAGTTAGTTGTTAACTTCGGTAAGATTTTCTGCATTCTATATCACATTAAAATTGATTAAAATGAATATAACTAAAGCCTACTGAATAACAAGTTATTCAGAACAAACGCAAAGCGTTTGTTGTAAA
>CAYJBU010000056.1:0-14464 GCA_964368155.1 uncultured Eubacteriales bacterium
ATTTAATACGGTTGTTCATTTTATGCGTTTAATTTTTCTATTAAGCAAACTATCTCTTTTTCTGTAATTTTGCCACGAGTAAAACTTACTAAACTTCTAAGTGGCAAATCGTTAATAATAGCTTCTAACATTTCATCGGTAAACATTTCGCTATTTACCTCTTTCTTCTTTTTATAATTCAAAATTCCCACATACTTTTCGAGTATCGGCGAAATTAATTCTAACCCTAACGTTGTACTCTTAACATCATTAACTGTACTGTTAAAATGAATTTTATATGGAGATTTTTTTGTAGATTCGACTGAAACAGCACCGCTAATTTTGATATCTCTTGATGAACTTCCTATTAGTATTCCATAACTGCCTTCTTCGATATACCAATCATTTATATCCGTATTAAAATACGCAAAGGACCTGTTGTTCAAATCAAAACACACCGTCTTTTTCTCACCAGGCTTTAGTTCTATTTTATCATAACCTTTAAGTTCTTTAATAGGTCTAATCGCAACCCCTTTATCCGACGGCGAAATATATAACTGAACTATTTCTTTACCCGTTACATTTCCTGCATTTATAATATCAACTTTTACAAAAAGATTATCTGTATCCTTAATTTTTTCTCTTTCTATAACAAGATTATCGTATAAAAATTCTGTGTAGCTTAAACCATGTCCAAATGGGAACAAGACTTCCATTTCCTTTTTATCGTAATATCTATAACCTACAAAACACCTTCACGATACTCAACAACATCTTTCTCGCCTTTGAAAAACAGATAAGACGGGTTATCTTGTAGTTTTAGTGGAAATGTTTCTGCTAATTTGCCACTTGGATTTACATCTCCAAACAAAATATCAACTACCGCCTCTCCTACCGACTGTCCCGAAAGATATGCCTCTAATACCCCTTTAACTTCATTAACCCATGGCATTTCTACAGGAGAACCATTATGAAGAACTACTACAGTATTAGGTTGAACTTTTGCAACTTCTTCAATTAATCTGTTATGTGCAACAGGTAAAGTGATATGCTTTCTATCATACCCTTCACTCTCATAACTATCCGGTAGACCTGCAAAAATCACCGCTACTTTGGCCTTTTGGGCTATTTTACAAGCTTCATTTATCAGCTCATCGTCAATAATGTCTTTCTTAATATCATAGCCTTTTGCGTAATTTACATTAATTTCTAATTTTGCTGCTGCCTCTAATGAATTACTTATTTTATGACAATTTATATGTGAACTTCCTCCGCCTTGAAACCTTGGTTTAACCGCAAACTCTCCGATAAATGCAACTTCACAATCTTTCTTTAGCGGAAGTATATTCTCGTTTTTTAGTAGCACCATTGATTCGCCCGCAATTTTTCTTGCTTTTTCATGATCCAAATCTCTATCAAATACAACCTTTTCATCTTTATTTTCATGACAGCGTTTGATAATTTTGAGAATATTTTTTACAGCTAAATCAACTTTCTTTTCATCTAAACGGCCATCCTTGATCGCCTGTAAAACCTTTTCATCATTTAATTTGCTTCCACCCGGCATCTCTAAGTCAAAACCCGAATCAGTCCCTTTAACTCTATCGTTTACAGCCCCCCAGTCGCTAACAACAAAACCATCAAAACCCCATTCATCTCGCAACACATCAATTAAAAATCGTTTATTTTCAGTTGCGTAAACTCCATTAATTTTATTGTAAGAAGCCATTATCGACCATGGTTGTGCATCTTTAACTACCCCTTCAAAAGCAGCCAAATATATCTCTCTCAACGTCCTTTCATCTATTTTTGAATCAGAACTCATCCTTCTATACTCTTGATTATTCGCTAAAAAGTGCTTCGGGCTTGTTCCTACATCTTTGCTTTGCACTCCTTTTATTTGTTCAGTCGCCATCGTAGAAGTTAGATATGGATCTTCAGATAAGTACTCAAAATTACGTCCACATAAAGGAGAACGTTTATTTATTGCAGGCCCTAATAATATTGATACATTTTCAGCTTGACACTCTTCTCCAAGAATTTCCCCCATTTCATAAATCAATTTTTTATCAAATGAAGACGCCACTGCTGCCCCTGTTGGAAAGCAAACTGCTTTTATAGAATCGTTAATCCCTTAATGATCACCATTGTAATCTTGTTTTCTAAGTCCATGTGGCCCATCAGATAATAAAACGGAAGGAATTTGAAACTTTTCATTACTCTTTGTTGTCCAAATATCAAACCCCGAACACAAACCCACTTTTTCTTCAAGAGTTAATTCACTCACAATTTCATCTATATTCATAACTTTAACCTCTGTTTTATTTTTTTAGAGTCATTTCCATTAATAATGTTTCATATACCAAATTAATTATATCAAACTATCCCTTGAAACTCTTTATAGTCAAGTTTTACAGGCGAAATCCCTTTGAACGGTGACTTTCCTACTATTTTTTCAACCAAGGTTTCGTAAATAGCTTCTGTTGGTGAATAAGCATTGATAACTGTTTTTATCATAGGAACATCATATCCATGATATGGGCTACCCAGTGAAATATGCATAGTTGGAACTTCTCCGACAAACCAAGGCGCATCAAAGCCCATCGCCTTATACTGAAGTTGCAGTGTAGTTTGATTTGATGCTGTTTCCCACTTTGTTAGGAATATTATTGCGTCAAATTGTGATTTCCACTCATCCATGCTTTTTTCATTCATCTCATTAATCGTTGCCAAAATATTTCCAAAATCATAGTAAAAAGCATCAAAGCCTTCTTTTTTAAGCTCATTAATCAATTTCTCATAAGGCTGAATTCCATTTTTAAAGCTATCACTTGAATTATAAATTACACCAATTTTTTTATTTTCATTAGAATTTAATGGCAGTAATTTTTGTTCGTCTTTAACAAGTGTGATGGCAGTATCCGCTAATTCCTTAGCCCATTTTTTATGCTGTTGTATATCCACTTCATTAAAATTATCAGGAACAAGCTGATTTACAGTTTTACCATTCAACTTTAAAGAAGCTTTTATTGCTAAAATCCTCGTTAATGCTTCATCCAGTCTTTCATCTGCTATTATTCCATTTTTATATCCTGTCATCATATGATTGTAATCATCTTCCGGCATTCTTGTAAACAATAACATATCGCAACCACAAGCGATAGTTTTTGGCACAAGCTCGGCTCTTTTCCCACACTGCCCAAACCCTGTCATTAAAGATGAATCTGTCATGATAAGACCATTATAGCCAAGTTCCTCTCTAAGTAATTGATTAAGCAGTTTGGAATTTAATGTAGCCGGCATGTACTTATCAGGGTCATCATCACTAAAGTAATCCGGCAAGCCAATATGACCTACCATTAATCCTCTTGCACCGGCTTCTATTGAAGTTCTGTAAGCCTTGCCAAAACTTTTTCTCCAATCATCTATTTTTAGTGCATTGTGGGTTGTTACAAGGTGCTGGTCTCTTCCATCTGTTCCATCTCCCGGAAAATGCTTAATTGTTACAGAAATTCCACCATCTTTAGCCCCTTTTACATATGCCGCACCCATCGTTGCCACTAAATCAGGATTATCGCCAAACGACCTAATGTTAGTTATTGGATTTCTAAAATTATAGTTAATATCAATGACGGGTGCAAACGCCATGTTTGCTCCAACAGAAGCCGCTTCCTTAGCGCAAACTAATCCCAATCTATATGCTTGATTAGTATCATTTGAAGCTGCTACCAACATATTATGACCAAAGTTTGTCCCCTCAGTTATCAATCCATTTCCGCCCGCCTCAAGATTCGCCGCCAAAAGCATAGGAATTTTTGAGTTTTCCTGTAAAATTTTATATGCAGAAACGACATCTTTCTCTCCAGTTGTTCTATACATCATTCCGCCCGGATGCACTTTATCTACTATTCCTTTAAGATCTGATTCTTTTGTTGTCACACCAAATAAAAATAAAAGTTGTCCTATTTTTTCTTCTATAGTCATATTTCTTTTTATTTCTTCAACCCATTTAATTTCATTATCATTTTAAAAAAATGGGTTTTTACTTAAATCAATTTTAGCCATTATTTCATCTCCACTTATTTATATTTTCGTAACATCTATAGTCACCCAGCTTTATACACAGTACGAGTATAACCATTAAGAGTAATATTTTACATATTTTCTATAATAATTGCTGTTCCTTGTCCACCGCCTATGCAAAGTGCGGCTAATCCATATTTAACATTTTGCCTTTTCATCTCATGTATAAGCGTTACTAATATCCTTGCTCCCGACGCACCTATCGGGTGACCTATCGCAATAGCTCCACCGTTGACATTAACTTTATCAGGATTTATTTTTAATGAATTAATAACAGCTATCGACTGTGCCGCAAAGGCTTCATTTAATTCAAATAAACCTATATCATCAATCGAAATTTTAGCTTCTGAAACAACTTTTTTTATTGCTTCAATCAGACCTAATCCCATAACAGATGCTTCTATCCCTATATTTGCATACTTAACAACTCTTGCTACTGGTTTTAACTCTAAGCTGCTCGCAAAATCTTCATTAGCTAAAACTAATGCTGCAGCACCGTCATTAATCCCCGATGCATTTGCAGCCGTTACTGTTCCACCACTTTTAAACGCCGGTTTCAACTTATTCATTTTTTCATATGTGGAGTTTGGTCTTATATATTCGTCTACTGCAAACTGCAGGTTTTCTCCATTTTTTTGAAAAATATTTACCGGTGTTATTTCATCAATAAACAGGCCCTCTTTTTGCGCTTTTTCCGCCTTGTTTTGTGATTTTACTGCAAATAAATCTTGCTCTTCTCTTGATATATTATATTTCTCGGCGATATTTTCCGCAGTTATTCCCATATGATAATCATTTAAAGCACACCATAAACCATCTTGTATCATGCTATCAACAAAAGTTTTATTCCCCATTTTTAAGCCGTCTCTTGCATTCATTAACAAATATGGCGCAGCGGACATATTTTCCATTCCACCCGCCACTACAACATTAGCTTCGCCGGCTTTTATAATTGTTGATGCTATTTCCACCGACCTAAGTCCGGAACCACATACTTGATTCAATGTCATTGATGGTGTCGTGATTGGCAATCCTGCTTTTAATGCCGCCTGCCTTGTTACGTTTTGGCCTTGCCCCGCTTGTAACACACATCCCATTACAACTTCCTCGACTAACTTCGCATCTATTCCTGAGCGTTTTACTGATTCTTTTATTACACATGAACCTAAATCAGCTACATTAACATCCTTTAATGTTCCGCCAAATTTTCCTACGGCTGTTCTTACAGCTGATAAAATAACCACAGAATTCATTTTTAATCTCTCCAAACTTTAACATTATCATCCACAATTAATTTTGCGTCTGTAATTTCCTCTAATTCTTTCAATGTTATGCTCTCGTGATACTCTACCACCTTTATCCCTTCATCAACAATTTTTAAAACAGCAAATTCTGTTACAATTTTACTCACTTTTCCAACAGCCGTTAAAGGGAGCGAGCATTCTTTTAAAATTTTTTGCTTTCCGTTATTCGTATGTAGTGTAGCAACAATTACTTCTTTTGCACCTGTTACTAAATCCATAGCTCCTCCCATTCCGGGAACCATTTTCCCCGGAATAATCCAGTTGGCAAGATTTCCCTTTTCATCTACTTGCAATGCTCCGAGAACACATACGTCAATATGCCCTCCTCTAATCATTCCAAATGACCTTGAACTGTCAAAAAATGCTCCACTTGGAAGTATACTCGCAAAATTTGCTCCTGCATCTATAATGTCGCTGTTTTCATCGCCCTCTTCCGGTGATTTACCCATGCAAACCATACCATTTTCTGACTGGAAAAATACTTCTATATCATCTTTAATATAGTTAGCTATGAGTGTTGGTAGTCCAATACCCAAATTAACATAACTTCCATCTGTTAAACCTTCAGCTATTTTTTTAGCTATTCTATTTTTTAATACTTCAACACTTCCACTCACTTTAATTCTCCTTTTCAACAATATAATCAATGTAAATTCCGGGCGTGGCTATTGAAGACTTGTCTAATTCGCCTGTTTTTACTGTTTTTTCTACCTGAACAATAACTGTACTTGCAGCTGTTGCCATCATTTCATTAAAGTTATTTGCAGTACCGTTATAAATTAGGTTTCCATGCTCATCAGATACATCAGCTTTTATTAATGCAACATCAGCTTTTATCGGTGTTTCTAACAAAAATTTTTCTCCGTCCACTTCAATAATTTGCTTTCCCTCTTCTACAGCTGTACCAAGACCTACTTGAGTTAATACGCCACCTAATCCATAGCCACCACATCGTATTCTTTCTGCCAAAGTACCTTGTGGAATTAATTCCACATTCAAGGTTTTTTCATTCATTTGTTTGCCTGTCAACGGATTTAAACCAATGTGACTTGCATAAAGTTTTTTCACACGGTTATTTTTAATCAATTTCCCGATTCCAATATCAGGTGTGGCTGTATCGGTTGATATTAATGTTATGTCTTTAATACCCAATTCCAGTATAAAATTAATCAATAAATCAGGTGTTCCACAACCCATAAAACCACCAATCATCATCGACATTCCGTCGTAAAAAACATTTTTAACTTCATTGACTTTAACAATCTTATTCATTTTCTCCTCCGATAATTATGTAAATTTAAAATAATATTATTTATACCATTTATCTATACTCATATCCAATAAATGCGAGCTTAAAGTTTTGCCGTGCTTATCTAATCTAATTGACCTTGTTACTCCTCCGCCAAGTGCATTTTGAATAACAAAGTTAAATGCCCCTAAAGTATGCACCTCATAGCGTTTAACCGGCCCGTCTGCAACATCTGAAAAATGCTCTAACACCACTTCCTCAGTTATATGTTTTTTTACAAACTCATAATCACTATCTTTATATAAAATTAAAGATATAGTTGATATATTACCTTTATCTCCTGTTCTTGAATGAGCAATATCTTTTAATGTCATCTTTTCCACCTTTATTAAAATGTTTTGAACAATCTAACACTTACCTTTCTATTAATTCTATTATTAAAATTTTAAACTGAACAAAGCATTTGCAGTATGTGCTTATTCAGCTAATGGTACAATAATATTGCACCCATCCTCACCACCTAAATGGAGTTTTTGATTTGCAATTACGGTATGCTCTATTTCCGACCATATTCCCGCTATGTTTGGATGAATTGCATATTCAGGAAAATTTGAAGAGCTTACATCTAATCTAATGCAGTGGTTTTCTTTAATCGACCACAAAACAGGTAAACATTCAATTTCAATTAAAACTGTTTCATTAGGGGTATATTTTTTTCTTGTAGTCACTTTGTTCCTATATGATAGAGTTGTAATGTTATTGCGGATATTATACGCTTTTCCATCAGGAAACACATCTGATACTTTAATTGTAAAGCAGGTATCTTCAACATCTGTTTGAACTTTTAAAACCGCTTTAATGCTTCCGTTAATTTTCTTCTGCGTACAAAATGGCTCACTAATAAACGAAATCACATCACTTCTCTGACCAATTTCGGGTTGCAACTTGCTCCCTCTAATATCTTCTGATACAAATAGTGTTTCGCCACCTGACGACATGACCGGATTTTCCGGACTATATTTATAACAAATTGTGTTTTTCTCATCTAAGATATTTTTTGATAATACACCAAATGCATCCTTTTCGCTCTTCTTTAAATAATATACTTGGTTTTTCGTTTCCCATGTATCAATAATAGAATTTGTATACCACTTGTCATCACCTATACAGTATTTTAAATTCTGCGTCGCAGTTTGTTCATCAGCACATAATTTTGCAAACCATTCAAACAAAATTTTATTCAAATTTAATTTGCCATTTAAGCTTTGGTATCCACCTGTTTCCATTTTAAATGAATGATTCCAACCTCCAACAAACAACGTGCTTTTCTCTTTAATATCTTCATTTAGCAAATCAAATGAAAGTAAAGTGCCTTTTAAATGGTGGTCGAACCAACCTGCAATTATGCACATAGGTTTTTTTGCTTTGCTTGGCATTTCTTTTAACATTTGCCAAAACCCTTCATTCCAGTAAGCTGCATTATAATCTGTTTCAGATACCCACTTTTTGTACCATGGTAAATTGACTCCCCAAATTTTCTCATCTGCCGATTTATGTGGTCTGCATTTTGCCGATTCCATGTATTTCTGCTTAAATACTTCGGGAGAATCAAATTTTAACCCACAATTACTTAGCGCCCATCCCGTAAGTATGTCGTGTCTGAACAAACCCGCTTCATATGCCGACAAATATCTATCTGTCCCGTAATGGCTGACAAACATACCCACAACTTTTTCAGGTAGACTATCTGCTAAAACCCAGCAATTAAGCGCCATATATGACGTGCCATGCAGTCCTATGTTACCACTCCAATTTTGTTTATTCAGCCAATTCAGCGTGTCGATTCCGTCATTTCTCTCATTGACATTTGGTTCAAAAACTCCATCTGATTTTCCTATTCCTCGACAAAACTGAAAAATATAAACTATACCTCTTTTTGCAAATTCTTCAGCATGTATTTCTTGGTATTGGCGCATTTGAGCATAAGGTGTTCGTGTTAGTAAAACAGGCCATTGTCCTAATATTTCTTCTCCTTCAGATTTTGGAAAATATACTATTGTTTCTAAATTACAGCCATCTCTCGCACTAACAAAATACTCTTTTTTTATAACATCATCATAATATTTTTCTGCTTTAATTTCATTAAAACTTTCTCTATAATCCATAGCTAATACATTCCTTAATATTATATTTTTGATTGCATTAAACTTTATTAATTACTTTATAAGCAACATCTTTTTCGGGGATAAAAATAGAAGCAATGGCAATGATTTCTTTTACCGTCTTCTCTGCACCTCCACCGCCGGCAGGCCCATTTAAGTATAACGCTTCAACTTCATCTCCAATAAATTTTGCTTGAATTTCCGACTTACACCTTGCTGCAACCCTTAATCTAACTTCCGGCAATGCATTTTCTTGCTCTTCACTCAAACTCACACTTTTGTACAAGCTGTTGTATCCTATAATGTCAATTTCAAATTCCAAAATCCCTCTATCGTTAAGACGTTTTTTTATGATGTTTAAAGCAAGCTTTGCTCTTTTTAAGCAACCGGTACCGCCATAACTGATTTGTCCTTCTCCTAAAAACCCATCACGATATCCTATGCTAACTTTTAACAATCCACTACCATTGCGTCCGGACGCCCCTTTAACAGCTACTCTGTCCTTTTCAATTTCACTTAATGCAACTTTAGAAAAATCCGCCGTACAATCAGGCGTCAAATAGTTAGACGGATCTTGAACTTCATACAAAATTTGTTCTTTGCAGGTTTTCGTCGTAACATTACCACCGCTATTTCTTAGTTTACCGACAATGAAGTTTCCATCACGACTGACATCAGCATATGGGAAACCTAAAGATTCTAAGTTATCGACCTCTTTATATCCCGGTTCGGCAAAATAGCCACCGCACACTTGACTGGAACATTCTAGCATGTGCCCAACTAATGTTCCTTTTCCTAAAATATCTTTATCTTCCCTACTCCACCCGTACTCATAAATTAAAGGCCCAAGATAAAGTGCCGGGTCAGACACACGCCCTGTAATTACAATGTCTGCTCCTTCTTCCAATGCTTTGACAATACCCTTTGAATCCATGTATACATTTGCTGATACAATACCACTACTGATATCTTTTACTTTTAAATCACGCTCTAATAAGTCATAGTCCATATAATTTTTTATTTCATGATAAATATCATCACCTATTACAGCCGCCACTTTTAAGTTTAATCCAAGGTTTTTAGCCATATCACGAACTATATTTGCTGCCATTTCAGGGTTTGCAGCACCCATGTTGCTTATAAGTTTAACACCTTTTTCAGCGCACAAGCCTAATACATTTTCCATTCGATAAATCAAAAAATCATCATACCCGCAACTTAAATTATTTAATTTTCTCTTATTTGCAAGAGCTATAGTTCTTTCAGCAAGACATTCAAAGCAGATATAATCCAAATCAGCATTTTTAATCAATTCTACGGCAGGTTCAATTCTATCTCCTGCGTATCCGGCTCCCGCCCCTATTCGAATAAAGTTTCTCGTTTGCTTTTTCATAATAATCGTCATTCCTTCAATTAGTGTCGTCATTAATTTTGTTCTCACATATATCTTTTCGTGAAATGCCGGAAAATTTATTAACTATTTTCTTCCAACACTTCTTGTGTTCATAACTTTATTTATCTTTTGTTTTTGCGATTAATAAAAATGTTATCAACCTCAGCGTTATAATTATTTTATCAATATATTTTTTATAATTCTATCACAATCTGCAACATGTTTTATTGTTTTTCAGACATCTTTAGAAAAAATAAATAATTTAAACAAATTTTTGTGTGTATTAATTAACTGTTACTTTAGCAAAAACGGCTAATTTACTGTTGTTTTTTTGATTTTTAAATTGCAAATAAATATTGTCAATAAAATATACTACAAAAAAATCGTCTATTGACAGCACACTTTTTTGTGTGCTATTATATGAAACACAAATTTAAGAAAAGGAGAAAACGCATTATTCACATCATAAAATATATGATTTTAAGGAAAGAAAAAAGGTGTTTTTTTCTTTCCTCTGTTTTTTAAAATTACTCTTTTCATTCCTTATGCTTCGCATGATAAGAGCCGCACTTTTCATATACTTTGTACCAATGCGAAGCATAAGGAATGGAGTATTAACATGATTATTAAAAGCACAAATCAAGGTGTATGCAAACTGGTACTTGGAAATGCAATCCCTTCTATTATCGCAATGATAATGGTTTTGGTCTATAATATGGCGGATATGTTTTTTATAGGGCTTACAGAAGATCCATTGCAAACTGCAGCAGTTTCACTTTCAACTCCCATTTTTATGATATTTGTTGCATTAAGTGCGGTATTTGGCATGGGTGGTGCCTCTCTTATTGCAAGAAGTTTAGGTGCGGGCAAAACAGACTACGCTAAAAAAACTTCATCTTTCTGTTTCTGGGCAGTACTTGTTTTAGGTGTAATTTTTTCTGCATCAATTATTATTTTTGCAAAACCTTATGCGATTTTTTTAGGTGCAAGTAATAATACTTTATCATTGGTCACAGAGTATCTTACTGTAGTGGCTACAAGCGGCCCATTCATTTTGATGTCTTCTACTTTTTCGAATATAATAAGAGGTGAAAACAAGCCTAAAGTTGCAACATTGGGTATGGTTTTAGGAAATATAATCAACATTGTTTTAGACCCCGTATTTATTTTAGGATTTGAAATGGGGGTATCGGGAGCTGCTATTGCAACTGTATTGGGCAATGTATCTGCGGCATTATTCTTCATAATTTATTTCCTAAGAGAAAAAAGTATGCTTAGCATTAAATTGCGAGATTTTACTATTGATAAAAGTATAATATCAGGAATTTTAGTTATCGGTATTCCGGCTTCTCTTGCAAGATTGCTTATGAGTGTATCTACAATTATCGTGAATAGATTCACAGCAAATTATGGCGACCTTGCAGTTGCGGGAATTGGTGTAGCTATGAAAATCACAATGCTAACATCTTTTGTTTGTCTTGGATTTGCACAGGGTGTTCAACCACTTTTAGGTCACGCTTACGGAGCAAAAAACTACGCAAAATTTAAAGCAATTATAAAATTTTCTTTAATATCCACTCTCATAATCGGTACTATATTAACTGTAATTTGTTACTTGGGATTAGAAGTAATAATCCGTGCTTTTTTAGCTGATGCACAAGCATATAGTTATGCTCTTTCTTTCTCAACCATCTTGCTATCGAGCAATTTCATATTTGGTGTTTTATTTGTTATTATAAATGCTGTACAAGCTATTGGCGCAGGTGGAACTTCACTAATTTTAAACACCAGTAGACAAGGCATATTTTTTATACCTATCGTGCTTGCCGCAAATGCTTTTTTAGGCCTTTACGGAGTTGTATACGCTCAACCTATATCAGATTTTTTAACCCTTGTCGTCGCTATCGTTTTATACATAAAAATTAGCAACAAAATGTCAAAAAAATCGAGTCAAAAATAATTTGACCCGATTTTAATAAACAGCTATATAATTTATTGACTATAACTAATTAACACTAAAAAACAACTAATTAAATTTATTTAATCTTTAATCTATATTGCATTTCTTTTTCTATACTCACCGGGAGAAAGCCCGGTTTTTTGTTTAAAAGCATTTGAAAAATGAGAAAAATTGTCATAACCGCATTTTAAAGAAATTGCATTTATCGATAAGTTAGTTTTCGCTAACAAAGTTTTTGCCCTTTCAACTCTTTCCATAATAATATAGTTTCCAAGCGCAATTCCTTCCTCTTGTTTAAATACTCTTGCAAGATAATCAGGGTTTAGAAACACATAACTTGCGATTTCTGTTCTTGACAAATCTTCTTCTATGTGCTTAGCTATGTATTCTTTAACTTTACTTACTATTGAACTCTCTTTACTGGCCACTGAAATTATATCTTCAGTTATATTTAAAACATATTCAATCATTGCTTTAAATTCGTATATAGAATTTAAAGATTTAACACGGATTTGTTCAAAGTTATCATCATAAAACAGTTTGTGTGCATCTATCTCATACTCACTAAGTGTGGTGTAAACCAACTGCATGAAATCTATGCTGAGTATTTTAAAATTTTCAAAATTAACCGAATTTGTCGCTACCGCTTTATCGATATAATCGAATACTTTTCTTTTTACTGCACGGTAATCGCCTTTAGTCATCAACAATTTACAATCAGCTGTTTCAAATGCTTCACTTTTTAAGTTATGAGTATAATCTTCTATCTCTGAAATTGTTTTTACGTTCATAATACAATTTTGATACTGTTCAAAAAGCAAATCAAATGACGCTTTAACTTCTTCAATTTTACAATTCAATTTGTAATAGCAGTTTGAAAATAGTTTTAAGTTACGCTCAAGTTCTTTTATTATCTGCTCATATGCCTTTATATATTTTTCTTTGCTACTATGGTTATTTTTAGACGTAATTATCAGAAACAAAAAAGCATAAGGACTGTAAAAAATTTCAATAGAGTCTGTATTTCCTAATAATTCTTCAATTATATTTTTACTTGCATATACTTTCCAACTGTCCGTCTTTATATTTTTATCGAATATATTAATTAAGCTAAGGTTGAATTTGCTCTCATCAATATAGTCAAACAAATCTTTAGTCTTCATAGCAGCGTTGTTATTAGTTAGAACATTGGTCCAAAATGTTTCTTTTGCCTCTCTCTCCATGTGTTCATTGGCACTATGTTTATTAAATTTAGCCGCTTCAATATATGCGTTTTTAATCTTTAGCTCTAAGTCTGCATATGCAATGGGCTTTAAAAAATAATCAAACACCTTAAACTCTATTGCTTTTTTCGCATATCTAAAATCTGCATAACTTGTGCAAAATATTGTAACAATCGAAATATTGGACCTCATAATCCATTCCATCAATTCTATTCCGCTTCCAAGCGGCATTTCTATGTCTGTAATTAGTACATTAATATTATTTTCAGAGAGTATTTTCTTTGCATTTATAATATCATTTGCAACAAACACCTTCGAAAATCCCAATTTTTCAAAATCAACGCCCATTAACATTCCCTCAATAACATCAACATCATCATCTACTAATAAAATATACATTTAAAGCTCCTTTCTTAATTTCTGGGTATTAGCAATTCTACTCTTGTACCGCTGTCTCTTAAATTGTTTTTTATAGAAAACTTAAAATTCTTTCCGTACAAAATTGAAAGCCTTCTATGAATATTGTTTAGCCCTATATGCGATTCTTCATATACTGATTCAGACAAACTCTCAATATAAGTGTAGTTTATTTCTTTTTGTATACCCGGACCATTATCTATAATATGTATTTGCAGCATCTCTTTATCGTCCACACTCACAGGTTCTATATCCATTTCAATCACAAGCTCTTCGTCAAAACTTTTATAATGTTTAATTGAATTTTCAACAAAGGTCATTAATAACATATGAGGTATTTTACATTCCCATAAATCCTCATTAACATTATCTGTTAATACTGCATTTGTTCTGTGTCTAATATTTTGTATGTCAAGGTAATCTATGACACTTGTAAACTCTGATTTAAGTGTAACTAAATCTAAGCAATTCACAAAATGACTTCTCATGTAATTAGATAACTTTAAACATAGATTTTGTATTGAAGTATAGTCCTTTTTCTGAGCCATTGCAAATATTATGCTGTAGCAATTAACAAGAAAATGCGGTTTAATTTGCAACTGATAAAACTGCAACTCCGTTTTTGCGTGATTAAGTTTCTCTTCATACATATCAATTCTTAATTTATTTAATTTTTCATTAAGATCATCAAATG
>CAYJBU010000057.1:0-4849 GCA_964368155.1 uncultured Eubacteriales bacterium
AAGACAGAAATTAGTCATAAATTTGCAATGATATATCAATATTTTGCTATGGATATTTGTATGCTCATCTGCTAGAATAAAGACAGGTTAAAAAAATAACCAAAATAATCAACAGAAGGGATAAATAAACAATGAAAAATGCCAAAAGATTTATTAGTATCGCGATATTATCAACAATGCTCGTAAGCACACTCACAGCTTGTAGTGAACCTGCAGGAAGCGCATCTCAAGCAAGCACAGGTGGGGATACACAATCTACAGCAGCTTCGCAGTCAGACGAACCTGAGGAAATGGAACCTATTACATATGAAATATACCTTAGCCAATCAATAGCTGAGTATCCACCAGATGGCGGTCTTGCAAAAGAAGAAATGATTGCTGCTTGGGAAGAAGATTTGGGAATAACAAATACTGATTTTAATGTTACTATGGCAGGTGGTAGCGATTACATGACCAAGCTTAATGCTTTGCTAGCAGGTGGTAACACTCCTGACTATTTTACCCTGAATGTAACAGAAATTCAAAACTTGGTAAATAACAAAGTTATAACACCTATTGATGACTTTATTCCTAATATGCCAAATTATCAAAAAGCATTAGAGGGAACTGCTACCAAAATGGGATATGACAACTTTATGGTAGATGGTCAACATTATGCATTTGTTAACAGATATTTAGAAGGCGAATTGAATGCAGCAAATGCAAGCGGTATGGGCATAAGAGAAGACTGGTTAACTAACTTAGGACTAGATGTTCCTGTAACTTTAGATGACTATTATGATGTTCTTACAGCGTTTACATTTGACGACCCAGATGGAAACGGGCAAAATGACACATATGGATTAGGTGGACACAAAGGCCAAATGTTCAGTAGTGTTTTTGGTGCATATGGAATTTATATGAACGGAGTTAACTCTTGGTCGGAGGTTGACGGTCAATTGGTACATAACACTACACTACCTGAGGTTAAAGAAGTTCTTACAACTCTTAATAAATGGTATAAAGACGGCATTATTGACCCTGATAAATTTATTATTGAGTCAAAACAAACAAAAGATAAATTTATCGGTGGACAAATAGGCGCATATGAAACCAGTGTTTGGTGGACAAATGATGCTCGTATTGCTTGGAGTGAAACAAATCCTGATTATTCAACAATTATGATAGCTCCTCCTGAAGGACCAGAAGGCGATGCAGCTTATCCTGTTAACCCAGTAGCATCAACTGGTCATGTAATTTCAAGAAATGCTGCAGAGAACAAAGATATTGATAGACTGACCAAAATTCTTGACTGGACTTGTAACACAGAAGAAGATGGCGGAATGATGCTAGTTACTTACGGTATTGAGGATACTCATTACGCATATGATGAAGCAACAGATTTCATCGACCAATCTTTGATTGATGACTATGTTGAATTATACCAAAATGGATTTAGTAATCCGGTAAGATGGATTACAGTAGTCGACCGTCGTTGGATACCAGCTGATGATGGAAGAGCTGTTGACTTCACTGTAACAGGTGATGAAGACTTATGGGTTATGACTGAATTTAGCGGGTCTGTAGAAGCAATGAAAGATTATCCTGACCTTTATACAATTCTTTGGGACGAATATTTTACTAAAATTGTTATAGGCGAACTACCTGTAGATGCGTTTGATGAATATGTAACAAGATTCTTTGCAGAAGGTGGAACAGAGTTAACAGAACAAGTAAATGCAGCCTGGGCAGCACTTCAATAAAATATTGATTTTTTATCTGCACCGCGGAATAACTTCTGTGGTGCAGAAATTAAAACTCTAGGAGGATAAAAGTGATTATGCAATCTATATCACAAGCAAAAGCTAATCAAAGTTCAAAATTTAGTAAAATGAAAAAATATTGGCCAATTTATGTCTTGGCATTACCTGCAATTATTTTAATGATAGTGTATAAATACATTCCTATGTTTGGATTGTATTATGCATTTACAGATTTTAGCGCTGGAATGCCGATTGAGTATGTTGAATTTGTTGGATTTAAATGGTTTGAACAACTTTTCACAAGACCTGAATTCCCTCAAGTTATATGGAATACACTTTCAATTAGCTTTTTGAAGCTTCTTTTTGGCTTTCCTGCTCCAATTATACTTGCAATTCTTTTAAACGAAATGAATAGTTCAAAGGTTAGACGTATATCTCAAACTGTGCTATATATGCCTCATTTTCTTTCTTGGACTATATTAGCAGGTATCATTTTCACACTTTTATCGTCTCAATCTGGAATTGTGAAATATTTTGGAGTTACCGAACCTATACTGCTCAACGAGGATTATTTTGTTCCCTTGTTGATAATCAGTGATATTTGGAAAAGTGCGGGATGGGGTACAATAGTATATCTTGCTGCTATTTCGGGTATTAGTCCTGAGTTTTATGAAGCAGCCATGATTGACGGAGCAAAGAGATTTCAAAGAATAATATACATCACTATTCCTTGCATCACCAGTACTATTGTAATACTTTAGATTTTGAGAATTGGTAACGTTTTAGATGCTGGATTTGACCAAGTTTTCATGCTTTCTAATTCGTCAGTTATAGACGTTGCAGATATTTTGGATACATATGTGTTCAGAATGGGTATGCAACAAGGTAGATTTGCAATAGCAACAGCTGCTGGTTTGTTTAAATCATTAGTTGGTTTAGTTTTAGTGTTATCTGCAAATAAAATAGCAAAGTTTGTAGACCCCGATGCCGGAATACTTTAAAGGAGGAGTTAGTTTGAAACAAGTTTCAAACTAATAAAACTAAAAATGAATTATGTAAAATCAAAATCAGACGTGCTTTTTAATATTATTAACTACACTGTTTTTGCAGTATTATCGGTAATTATGGTTTATCCTATTTGGCATCAATTGTGCCTTTCTTTAAGCGATAGTAACCTTGCAAAAACCGGGGGGTTTTTCTTCATGCCACGAGGCTTTGACACAGCAGGATATGAAGTTGTACTTACTAGTAGATATATTTGGACAGCGTTTTTTAACAGTGCATTTGTAACTATTGTTTCTGTTATTCTTACTTTGTTTGTTTGTTGTGGATTTGCTTATCTTGTTTCCAAAAAAGAAATTCCAGGTTCGAAATTTTTGATGTATATGGTGTTGTTTGCGTTTTTGTTCTCAGGGGGAATGATACCTACATACTTAGTTGTTAATGCTACAGGTTTGGTTGACTCTCTTTGGGCATTGATTATTCCTACTTTGTTCGCACCATATAATATTATTATCATTAAGAATTTCTTTAAAAATTTACCGCCATCACTTGAGGAATCTGCGTTGATAGACGGAGCAGGATATTTTACAATTTTCTTTAAATTAGTGATTCCACTGTCAAAACCAGTAATTGCTACTATATCAATATGGGTTGCTGTGTCTCAGTGGAACAGTTACATGGGTGGATTGTTGTATTTAAACGACAAAGCAAATTACATACTACCTTTATTGATTAGAGATATTGTTATGGGATCATCTGACTTGGCTTCTATTGAAGTAAGCGCCAGAACAAATTCAGATATCGTAAATGCAGCAACTATTATTATTGCGACAATTCCGATTATGATAGTATATCCTTTCTTGCAAAAATATTTTACAAAAGGTATTATGCTTGGAGCAGTAAAGGGATAATTTTTTAGAGGCTAAAGAAAATAGTATGATTTGGTGGTGAATATTATAATGGCGGTGAAAGAATTAAAGGTTGATAAAACAGAAATAACATCACTTTATATGTCGGCTGCAGTACATGGGATAACTATTGGACTTGACTCAAGCAAAACACATTCAAAAGCTATGACAGATGCCTGTGCATATTGGAATGTCGATGTTGAAGAAGAAGGTTATTATGAGGTGCGTTTTGGAGGAGTCACATTTGACTCTGGAATAAAAATAACTATTTCCGCAGAAGAAAGCAAGATTGAAATGATTTTGCCTAAAACCAAAGGTTATTTTAAAGTTCAAGAACGTAATTATGAGCAAATTATGTTTAGTAAAAATTTATTCCTTAAAGAGGGAAAACAAAAAATTAAACTTGAAGTGCAAAGTAATGACATTCTTATCATGGTTTCGTCCATTGAATTGTTGCCATATGCTACTAAGAAACACAGAGCAGAAATTGCAAAAGAAATGGAGATAAACAGGGCAAAAGCATATAATTGTTCAGACGGGTTTGGTCTCATGTTTCACTGGACCGCTGAATGCTTCCCCAGACACGGCGAAAGAGTAGACTACAAACAAGCAGTTGAAAATTTTGACACAGAAGCTTTTGCAAAAATGATTTGCGAAGTTGGGGCGAAGTTTGTATATATTACAATGAACCATGCATCTCCGCATTTTCCTGCACCAATCGTTTCTTGGGATAAATATTTTCCTGGACAGACTACAAAAAGAGATTTGATTGATGATTTATACACATCTTTGAATAAATACGATATCAAACTTATGTTGTATATAAATTTTACTGCTGCATATCCTCGTAGTCCGGAAGCTCAAAAACTAAATCCAGGAATTACAAAATTTGACCAAACTGATGAAGAGGCAAAAGTTCTATATACCAAAATCGCAAAAGATATTCTTGAGGAAATCGGTGTAAAATATGGAGAGAAGATTTCTGCATTTTGGTTTGATTCATCCGGAAATTTGCCGCAACATTTTGGCAGTTATGATTTTAAAGAACTATATTATGCTGCAAAAATTGGGAATGAGTCTCGTTCGGTTACATTTAATTATTGGGTTTTGCCTGTGTCTACACAATGGCAAGATCATTGGTCTGGTGAGTCATTAGTTATGACAAATGTTCCACCTAAAAGAGAACTAGATTATGGT
>CAYJBU010000057.1:4859-5772 GCA_964368155.1 uncultured Eubacteriales bacterium
AAATAGGGCATATGTTTTATGTGTTGCTTACATTAGAGTATCGTTGGGTTCATTTAACGCAAGATGAAGAAATTGAAGAACCATTGTGGGCTATTGATGATTTAGTGCATTACATAGCGGATATAAACAACATTGGGGGCATGGTAACACTTAATGCTAAAATATATCAAGATGGCAGAATGGGAGAAAAAAGTATAGAAACATTAAAAGAAGTAAGCAGGCGTTTAGAAAAATTAAATATGGATAGTTGATTTATTTAGATTTTTAGGTTATAATTTATATGTTACATTGATATGGTAAATGAAATACTAGCGATTTTGCTTTTGTCATAATATAATGTGCAAAGAAATAACCGAAAGTTGGAATAGATTTATGAAAGATAAGCAAATGTCAAATTATCTAAAAAAAATATTTATATCATATTTTCTTGCCATCTCTTTGCCCATTATTGTTCTTGCGACAGTAGTAATTAATCTAACAATTTCAACCCTAGAAAATGAACAAATAAACCAACTGCAAAATGAGATATCTAGCGATATACTAAATCTAAACGAATTTAACAACAGTATTAACACATTCACTTATACTGTTTTGGTAAATAATACATCACTACACAAAACACAAAAAGGTATATACGAAGATAATGTTTATCATTATTCAGTAGTGATGGAAATGCTCAAGTCCTTTGAAATAGGTAACAAATTTACTGTGAGCACATCTATATATACACAGTATAGCGACAAGGTTTTTTCTACTGAATTGGGAGTGCTTAACTCGGAAGATTATAAAAGTTATAATTACATAGAAAAAATGCTTGAAGACGAAGTATCGTATTCTCATTATGTCGATGGAGATTATCTTATCTTTTTACTTGCTTTTTCTGAATTATATTTTTCTGATGATGTTGTTTTGA
>CAYJBU010000057.1:5782-14377 GCA_964368155.1 uncultured Eubacteriales bacterium
GTTTTGACTTGTTATGCAAAACCTAAAGAGATTTTTTCTGACTTTGGGTTAGATAATTTAGTAATTGTTTCGGCTTCAGGTGATATATTATTTTCAGGAGATGAAATAGATTACCAAGACTTAACTATCGACAAGTTAAGTGGAAATCAAATTTCGATAGAAGACTCAAACTTAACACTTGTATATCGTACTGATGAAAACACAGGGCTTACTATTGGCAGAATGTACGATAACAGTATTGTCAATGAAATTGTGTTTTCTTTTATTGTTTCAGCACTAATTGTATTACTATTAAGTCTTTCAGTTGCCAGCGTTGTTGCTTTTGGATTAGCTAAAATTCAATGCGCACCTGTTGAAAAATTGTCACACTATGTAATGCAAAATAAAAACAGTTATTCTGGAAACGGAGTTTTTCAAAACATTGAAGATTTTTTGGATAACTTAAAAAAGGAAAACTCAAATTATAAGAATATTTTAGATAACGGAATTGAGTTAATGCAAGACAGTGCAATAAGAAATTTCGTGTTAGGAAGTATTCCACCGCCCTTTACACATGATGAATATCTTGCGAATGTTGGAATTGAGGATTTACCCAAATCGTTTGTTCCTGTACTGGTTTACACGGGAAACAATATGTTAACCGGAAACCAAAATAATGCGGCGCAAATGAACCTTGTTGTAAAAGATCTTGTTAAAGAAAATTTTGCAGATAAATTTACTATAGTGGGAAGTACCACGTTTCAGTTTAATCAAATATTCTTTATTCTCAATGCGGATGAAGAGTTTTCTTTTGAAACTCTTTCAAAGGTTTTTGAGGAATTGATAGATTTATTAATGAAGAAACTTTCTTTAGGAATTCGTGTTGTGATTGGAAACAAGATGTCAGACACAAGTGAGCTTTCTTCTTGCTATGTTCAAATGAAAAAAGAGATGATTAATACTTCAGGGATGATGGGTAAAATATTGCTTCTCTCTCCTGAGCAAAGGGTGGAAGAGTTTAATACAGAGAAACTAATAGTAAATTTGTCTAAGGCTATAACTTTGGGTAAACCCGATGATGTTAAAACGCTGTTTGATTACATGATTAATTTAGAAAATGAGGATAATTCCAATGAGTTTTCCGGATTGATTTATTCAGTCACAGTTGAGACTATTTCTTCTTTGTCTGATTATAGTGAAATAGTTGATGGCGTTGGATTAAATCTTCTAAAATTAATATCTTCGGACAATTCCACTGAAAAGAAATATCTAGAGATTATAAAACTATTAGATGAAATTACTCTTAAATTTTCCGAGTATATTAACCAAAGCGACGACAATATTCATGTGAACAGTGCTATTGAGTATATAAAAGCTCACTTGAACGAAGATATTTCGATAGAAGACATAGCAAATCAAGTAGGGTTAAATCCATCTTATTTAAGCAGAATATTTAAGACCACTACTGATATAACTCCGCTAAAGTACATTACTGATTTGAGAATGGAACAAGCGAAATCAATGTTGATACATTCAAATCTTTCTGTGAAAGAAATTTCGGAATCATTAGGGTATAACGACACCAGAAGTTTTATAAGATTTTTTAAGAAATATGAAGATTGTACCCCAAATGTATTTAGAGAAAAACATCAAAGCAATCAAATCGGTAAAGATTAAGTGCGTTAGGCGAGGCTTGGAATGTTTGAGCTCGATTAAATAATTGCAAAGTATAAAATTTTATTAAACTGTGCTTCATAAAAGCACAAGGAATGGGGAGAAGTATTATGAGCAATAAACCAAATGTAGTGTTTATTTATGCAGACGATTTAGGTCGTGGGATGCTCAGTTGTTATGGGCAAAAATATCTAAAAACACCAAATATAGATAAACTATATGAGGGTGGAATGAGTTTCAGCAACGCACATGGATGCCATATTTGTGCGCCAGCAAGAGCTAGTTTAATGTGTGGAGTACACGATACTCATTGTGGGAGATGGCATTTTACAAGAGCTGGAATCTATAAAGATGTTGCAAAAGGTGACATCACATTGGAGCAAGCATATGAGCTTATCCAAAAAACAGGATTTGAAGAGAGAAGCGGAGAAGTTTATCTGCCTATGGTATTCAAACAAGCAGGATATACCACAGGGCAAATAGGAAAACTAGAGTGGGGATTTGCAACTACAGGCGATGCAATTAAAGCTCATGGTTGGGATTATCACTATGGTTATTATGACCACGAAATGTGTCACGGTTTTTACCCTCCTTTTATGTTTGAGGACGGTCAAAAAATCGACATTGAAGGTAATACAGATGTGCACTGTGGAGCAGACCAATTCTCCAGAACAACATTTACCAAAAACGGAGATGATATCGAAAACGGAAGGGCTGTGTATTCACAGGATTTATTTGACGAGAAGATTGATGATTATCTCAGAAAAAATAAAGACAAGCCATTCTTTCTTTTCCACCCAACTCAATTGCCTCATGGGCAGTTGTCTATTCCTGAGATTTCTCCTTTGGTCATTAATAATGAAGAACTAACCTTTACGGAGAAACTATATGCCTCGATGGTAATAAGAATGGACGATTGCGTTGGAAAGATTATGGATACATTGGAAGAACTTGGAATTATGGATAACACAATGATAGTTTTTGGTGCAGATAACGGACACTGCTGTTATTCAAGTGCAGAGAGAACTGGCAGAAGTCCGATGACTGTCGAGGGCGGAGCACATGTGGATAATTTGAATGTCAGAGGCAATTCTGAAGCTATTGGTGACATTTTTAATGGTAACAACGGTATGACAGGTTATAAAAGCAGTAACTTTGAGGGAGGCACCAGAGTTCCACTTATTTTCTATCAACGAAATAAAATAAAACACGGTGTATCTGATAGGCTTATTGCAAACTATGATTTTATGGCAACAATGGCTGACATGCTTGATACTAATCAAGGCGATAACAAGGACGGTAAATCATATCTTCGCTCTGTTACAGGAGAGTGTAAAAGAGATGAAGAGCAAGACTATATAGTCTACGCTAGCGAAAGGGGTCCAGCGATAGTCACAAAAGATGGGTTTAAACTCAGAAGTTATATCACTGACAATTTTAAATTTTTTAGATTGTTTGGTGCTTTCTGGAAGGAAATCGAAGGCGATATTGTTTTTGAGCTATATAACCTCAACGACGATTACACCGAAGAGAACAATTTAATAGAAAAATACCCTGAAAAAGCTGATAAAATGAAATCAATTCTTGTTAGAGAGTGTGACGGGAATTTAATTCACGGTCTAACTCAAATGCATTTCGCTTATTATGGCTATGATTACCACAACAATGGAATTAGGGAATAAAAGCTAATTGTATTGTTTATAGATTGTTTTGAGTATTGATGTAAATCTTAGTTTTGTTTTGATGTAATGTTTCTTTTAAATTAAATAAATTAATTTATGCTGTCGCGAAATGTGGCAGCATATTTTTTTGTTTTTAGTCGAACCAATACAAAAAACGTACAAAGACAGCAAAGGTAAAATTTTGTTTAACAAGGCGGAGGAGGGAGTAATAGTTGTTCTATTGCGACTGACGACAACGCAGTTAAACGGATTTTTACCTGCTGGTCTGTTTGGGTTTTGTATTGGTTTGACTATAAATATCAAAGTTAATTGTTTCTACTAAGATGAATATGTGAATATAAGAGCATTTTGACCAATATAAACAAAGTTGTTGAAATATTATAGTTATTAAGCAAAAAGTATTGACAATGATTACTATTTGTTGTAATATGTAGTTACAGGAACTGATTCTTAAAAACATATAATGTAGCATTATTGTGGTTAGGTTAGACTTAGAGTCAGATTAAAAAAACATTTTAGAGGAGGTCTATCAAATGAGAAGTATTACAAAATTAGATTTACAGTATGCACACAGATTTTACGGTTTTAAAGGTGAAGCACAATATCTCCATGGACACACAGGGATTTTGACAATCGAAGTTGAAGACTCAGTTAATGAAGGCGTTAATATGGTATTTCCATGTAATGAAATACAAAAAACTGCTTGGGATTTGTTGAAAAATTTTGATCACGCATTAATTTTGAGAGAAGATGACCCTCTATTGCCTGCAATCTTAAAAGTGTATGAAGAAACAGGAGTTAAAGACGGAACTCCTCAAAACACAATGAAGGGCGAAGCTTTTAAAACAGAGCTTGCGACAGCATATCCCGATTGTCGTTTGGTTGTCACTAAAGAGACTATGACAGTTGAAGGTATGATAAAAATTGTTTATGATTTACTAAAAGATAAACTTAATATCGCAAAACTCACTTTTACAAGCGGTGTAAATGCAGCAAGTGCTGAGTTTGATACTCACAATGATATAGACAGATGTCCACTTTGCGGAATTGCATTGGATGAAAACGGCGTGTGCCATAAATGTGGTTACACAAAATAGTATTAGACTTTGGATTTTTAATGTAATGAATAAATCTGAAATGGAATAAAAAACTTGTTTATTTAAAGGCGTAAAACTAATAACACCTTTTACTAGAAACAAGCTCAGTTAGTGATTAAGAAGGAGCTGTTGCATTAACGGATTATCTCGTCAAAACAAACAAACTACATTTTTTTGTGCAAATCCACCTTAATGCGACAATCCCTTTGACTTGAAGAATTCGTTAATGGGACAACCCTGTAGTAATAGTTATGTGGATTAGTATTATATGGGTTTTGTTGTCCTCTCCAAAAGAGAGTTCTACAAAGTGAGCAGTTTATTTATAAATAGAAAAAAGCCTCGAACGCGAAATGCGTGTCGAGGCTTTGTGATTGGTTTAAGCGATTGAGCTTTCCACTTGTGTTCCTTTTAGAATATCAAATTGACGTAAAACTTCTTTGTAGGTATCCATGGTAATATCAGGCATTCCCTCACCAGTTTCTAAGTTAAGTCCTGCTGCTTCAAAACCTTGCTTTACTGCTTCCTCCATTTTAGCGATTACTTCTTGATTGTTACCAGAAATAGAAGTTGCCATAAGCATAATTCTTTCAGAAACTGCTTCAACCGAATATGCTCCTCCCTCTGATATGTCCTCTAAAGCACCCTCGGGAGTAGTAGCAGGAGTAGGCAATGCATTTTCTAAACTGCCAAAAATCTCAGTCAAAAAATCAGCTGAAGCTGTGCTTAACTCATAGCCATTATGAGAAATTGCTGTTTGGCTTGCTTGGTTAACCACATTTTGTTCAACTGTGTCGGTCACAATGCTTGCAGCAGCCTCAAGTCTTTCTCTGCTTAGTGCATTAACTTCATCAGTTGTTAATTTTTTTTGAGGCTCGTAAGTTACGCTTTCGCTAACTTCACTTTCCTTTTCAAATCTGTCAACTCTCTCTACAGGCTCAACAGCAGTAGTTTTACCGTTTTTGTCGTTAAAATTAATTTGAGTATTTATTTTAACGGTATCTATAGTTTGTAAATTTTGTATATTTGAAATATTCATAGCAATTCTCCGTTCTGCTGATTTTGTTCAGCGATAAATCATTTCCAAAAGGCACATTACCTCGTATAACAATTATACCATGAATTTCCAAATAGTAAATAGAGTTCACAAATAATTTAAAGAAAATTATTATTTAATCATTGTATTTAACAGTGTATTATTACTTGTAAATTAAAACGAAAAATAATGACATTAATATCGTTTTCATTAGGACTAATTTATATATGACTTGAATAAGAATTCCTCCTTTAAGAAAATTCTATTGCATTTAACGTAAAAAAGGAATATAATTAAATTGATAATGATTGTATACTTTACAGTTGAAATTACATACGATATATAAATAATTGAATGGTTTTGCACATAAGGTGCATACTTAAAAATGAAAGGGAATTAGTGTTAATATGGAACGAAATGATATTTATTATGATTCAAACCTGCGAATATCAAATTCTGTTAAATTCCATCTTGATTTGGAAAAATTAAAGTTTAATAAATTGTGTATGACTGAAGTCATAAATGCAGATCTTTCGATTGCAGCATATGGGGAAGAAGTGTATTTTGCAGGCTGTAGAGACGTTTTAAGAAATGTGCAAGATGCTCTTAGCCAATATGGATTGTCAGAGGTGATATACCTTTATTCCTACAACTACAACAAATTTATTTTAACAGCTGGTGAAAACATTTCCCCAAAAGATTTTTCGAATATAATAAAACAGTTTTATTCACAGTTCGAATCTGCTGCTTCGTCAAAAGTTGAAGTGAGCGCAGTGTCTCGTTTTGCAGTAGTTTTGCAGGAAGATAGACTTATTGAAAGAGCAATTCATGCATTGCTAAATGCAAAAGATACAAATGAAAACTTTATTATTACGCCTGATGTGTTGGATATTGCGAGTTCGATTAGGCAAGATGCTTTGGTGTTGGATTTGATTAACTTTGCAATGGAGGGTAATCGTGTAATTCCGTATTATCAAGGTATACGCAACAATAAATCAGGCAAAATAGAGAAATACGAAGCATTAATGAGACTAGTAGGCGAAGATGGAAAAGTGTATCCTCCGGGAGTGTTTTTGGATATTGCAAAAAAATATAAGATATATAATAGATTAAGTCAAATGATGATTAACAATGTATTGAACGATTTTAAGGACAGGACAGAGCAACTTTCGATAAATATTTCAGCGTATGATATTTCAAGCGAGTCTTTCAGAAAATGGTTTTATAGAAAGTTAAAAGAGTATCCTAATTCAAAAAATATTGTAATTGAGTTTGTTGAAACTGAAAATTATCTAGATGAAATGTTATATGATTTTATTGAAGAAGTGCGTAGTTATGGATGCGAAATTTCAGTAGATGATTTTGGTTCAGGGTATGCTACTTACACAACGATTATCTCTCTATCACCTGCTTTTATTAAAATTGATGGAACAATAATAAAAGATATTGCTACTTATGAAAATAATGTAATCATATTGCGGTCGATTTGTTTTATGGCGGAGCTTATTGGAGCGAAAACAATTGCGGAGTTTGTGGAAAACGAGGAGATACAAGCTATTCTAGAGAAATATAATGTGGATTATTCTCAAGGATATCTGTATAGTAAACCGCAACCTATTAATCTGATTTGATTCATTGTTGAAGTGAATTAGCGCAGATATCGAGATTATTTTGAGTGGACGAGAGGTAGTATGAGTAATAATACAGAGGCTTTTTTTCAAGCTATGACAGAAAAACTGAGTATATTAAATGAGGATATATCAAAGTATAGTTTTTTACAGGATTTATGCTGTTTTTTTGATATTTCACATGCTTTTATATATGAATCTAACTATAAAAAGGAATTTTATAGAACGGAATATTATGAAGTAATTCACACAAACTCACTTGATGATGTTATAAATATTAAGGACTTGTTGGGACTAGAATATTTTAGTGAGCTATGTTCAAAAAGAGTAGTTATTTGCTCGGGAGATACTGAAAAGAATGATTTTGAAGAGCGATTAACAGGGATTTTCAGTCTTAACACGATTGTTTTTATTCCTATTTTGAATCAAAATTCTGAACTTGCTGGATTTGTTGGAATGGGAGACCGCAGAAAAAAACCAAGACACGCTAAAGCTGAAATTGACAAAGCGTGTGCACTGCTTAATCTGCTAGCAAATACAGTAAAACTTGAAATGTTCCAAAAAGGAATTCAGAATACTGAAGCTGCTTTGTCTAATGTACTTGACCATATAGGGATAGATATATATGTGAATGATTACTACACTCACGATGTTTTATATGCAAATAAATCAATGGCTGCTCCATATGGTGGAGTTGAGAAAATGATTGGAAAAAAATGCTGGAAAACGCTTTTTGAAGGCAAGACAGGACCGTGTGATTTTTGTCCTCAACCAAAATTAATGGACGAAAATGGAAAGCTCAACAAAACTTATCAGTGGGACTATGAACGCCCATTTGATAAATCTTGGTTTAGAGTGCTAAGTTCGTCTTTTCCGTGGACAGATGGAAGAGTAGCCCATCTGGTCGCAAGTGTGGATATAACAGAAAGCAAGAGAAATCAATTCTTGATTGAAAAACTTGCACTTTTTGATCATCTTACAGGTCTTGCCAACAGAAGAAGTTTGCATGATGACATTCAGTCTTTTATTGAGAAAAAATCAACTTTTAGCGACAAATGGTATGTGCTTTTTTGCGATTTAGACGGGTTTAAGAAAGTAAACGATACTAAAGGCCACGACGCTGGTGATGTGCTTTTAATTGGTATTGCTCAGGATTTGAAAAGTATCTCGGGTGGTGATATCAAAGCATACAGACAAGGCGGAGATGAATTTGTTGTGATAATCAAGGACAATGATTCAGAAGAATTTTTAAGGAATAAAATTAAAGAACTTTTTACCATTTTCCGAAAAAAATACGATTACTCAGGAAGTGAAATCAGTTGTGATTGCAGTATAGGTGTCGCGCATTATCCATCTGATGCAAGCACCGCAAAGGCGATTTTTCACCTTGCTGATACAGCTATGTACAGTGTGAAAAAAGATGGTAGAGGTACTGTTCGTTTTTGTAGTGATGGTAAGTTTATCTCGATGGATGAATATTTTAATGCAAAAAAATAAGGGGC
>CAYJBU010000058.1:0-14262 GCA_964368155.1 uncultured Eubacteriales bacterium
AAACCACAATGCTACAAAAAGAACTTTTAAATAACGGACTTGCAACAGTGTACACAGTTCAACCAAATAGTAAATATTCAGACGAATTTTATGAATTACAGAAAACCGCAAGAGAAAACAAAGTGGGATTTTGGGAAACAGAATTCTTTACAGAAGAGCAAGAATAAAAAAAAGAAAGGAATGTACATACCATTGATAAAGCCAAATATATTAAACGAGATGTATTTAGAAACAATAAAAAGTTTAAAAGATCCCTCAAAATGGAAAAAATTCCTCAGCAGTTCGCCACACAATTATAAATGTAATTTTAATGAGCAAGTATTAATCTACGCACAAAAACCAACTGCTACAGCAGTTTTAACCTTTGAGAGGTGGAGTAAGACTTTTAACAGACGTATAGGGAGCGGTGTCAAAGGAATTGCGGTAATTAATACAAAGCAAAAAAGTGGAATATCATATTATTACGACATCAGCGATACCCACGAAACTCAAAACAGTAAAGCTGTTCCCATTTGGAACTACAGCACTGAATATGAAAACGATGTAATAAAAACTCTTAATTCAGCTTTTAACACAAATCAAACAGACCTCATAAGTGCTGTGTTTTCTTCAGTACAAAATAAAGTATCTTCAAGTTCTGTGCAAAATAAAGACTTTATCATAAGCAGTGTAGCATATTCGGTTATAAGCCGATTGGGACTAGATACACAAGGACATTTTTCCGAAAGTGATTTTAACTTCTTAGCAGGAGCAACAACAACACAAATTTCAGATATAGGTGTAGTAATTAATTCTGTTACAAAAGAAGTGTTAAATGAAATTTCAAATTCAATAAAAAATATTCAAAAAAGTATTGAAAAAGAAAACACAAAAGAGTATAATACAAATAACAGTAACGCTTTAAAGCGTGAAAGTGTGGTGAAAGGGGAATTTAATAATGGAAATAATCTACAAGAGAGTAGGGGACGTTCTCCTGCCAACAGACCTAGTGACAGAACAAGAGATAACAGCACGAGAAACAGCGGTGAAAACAATGACACAAGCGATAAAGAACAAACAGGAAGAGGACAGGACTTCGGAAGTAATGAACAATCTGTTCGCAAGGAAACGAAAGAAATACCTACAGAATTTTCACCCTCAGATATACAAGGCGATGAAAGAGGACGGAACACTAATTCAACACCTCGAGGAAATATCAGAACAGGCAACAGAAATGAAACACCACACAATAGACGAGATGGCGAAGAGAGAGGGAGTGACAGAGGAACTCAAAGCAAAGGACACAATGCTTTGGGTACAAATGATGAACAACATCACGAACTCGGCAATGGAAATAGTGTTGAGCGAACTAATATACACATAAATAATGAAATGGGAACAGCAGAAAATGTTGTTCCCATTTCTCAGTTAGAAATTGACAGCGTTCTTTGTAAAGGTAGCGGATATGTAGATAGTAAATACAGAATATATCAAAGGTTTAGCGAAAACAAAGACGATAAAGAAAACGCATTGTTCTTGTCAAAAGAATACGGAACAGGCGGTAGATACCCTGTATTAACAGGCGATAGAGAATTATATGAGGCACACGGACAAACAGGTATATCACTTTCGTCTGAACTCTTTGTAACGGGTAAAGATGTAGTAAACCTCTCTTGGGTAAAAGTAGCAAGCAGGGTAAGAGAACTTGTGGAAAATAATTTGTATCTAAATCAATTAGAAATGCTAAAATATCCAAAGTTTCTTGAAGAACAGGCACTTATTAATGAATACAAAAAAATTGCTACTAGTTTCAGAGAATTAATAATGGAGTATAACGAGTTTCACGATAAAACAAGGGAGTATGAAAAAAAGCTAAATTTATATATCCTAACAGATTGTGCAGGACGTTTCGCAAGAAAAGACCTAATAACTCATACAGCCACTATGAAAGGTGACTATGTGTTACCGCTAATGATTAAGGCAATGGAAGACGTGATAGGCTATGACACACAGTTTACAGACAGAGCGAAATCAATTCTTGATATTTTGAACAGTGACATCTGTACTCCTTTTATTCCACCGCCTCAAATCGAATATGGCTACAGATATAATATCGGGGATAATGTATATATTGATAACAAAAGATATGAGATTTTAGCTGTCAAGGAAAGCGAAGTAACTTTGTATGATGAAGATTTTCCCATATTAAACAAAACAGTAGAAATTAACGAATTTGAAGAAAAGCTAAAAAATGACAACTTTAACGACAAATATAAAACTCCTTTGATGTATATTGAGGTTTCAAAGCTATTATCACAAAAAGGATATGTAGTGAGTGATGAAATGATAGAGTATTCGTTTGATGAACTCACACATTCCGGGACAAAAAGTCCAACATCTGAAGCACTCTTTAATGCTGTTTTAACATCGTTAGAGAGTGACGAATTATTAGTTAATAATGATATTTTAACACTCGACAGTGACAACATCAGTGTAGACGGACATATAGGTACTTGGTATGTAGTGGAGTCACAGGAATTTAACGGAACAGAATATTTCCTCTTAGAAAACAAAGAGTACGGAGATGAAACAGCACATCTGATAGTCGATAATGAAAAGAATATTGTATTAGACGAAGTGTTTAACGGTTTTGGTGATTTAGAAGAATTCTTGAATGATGAAGAGCCGATTTTAACCCAAACAGAAATAAAAGATACAGAGCCAGTTCAAGATATTAAAGAAGAAAAACCCACAAACTATGACACACATCTTCAAGTTCCTATGTCAGAACGACATCAATTCAGCATAACAAATGACACACTCGGACACGGAACACCCACTGAAAAATATACCGCCAACTTAGAGGCAATACGAACACTAAAAGCGATAGAAAGTGAACAACGTTTTGCCACTGCACAGGAGCAGGAAATTTTATCAAAATATGTCGGTTGGGGCGGTTTATCGGCTTGTTTTGAAGAAACTCATACAAGGTATGCCGAACTTAAAAATCTACTGACAGACGAAGAGTATAAAAACGCAAGAGAAAGTACATTGACAGCCTTTTACACCTCACCTATTGTCATTCGTTCTATGTACAAGGCACTTGAAAACTTAGGATTTACCAAAGGTAACATTTTAGAACCCTCTTGTGGTATCGGTAACTTTATAGGAATGATACCCGGTTCTATGAGTGAGAGCAATATTTACGGAGTGGAACTCGACAGCATTTCGGGAAGAATATCACAACAGTTATATCAAAAATCTAATATATCGGTAAGTGCATATGAAAAAACAGCTTTGCCGGATAACTTTTTTGATGTGGCGATAGGAAATGTTCCTTTTGGACAATTTAAAGTTAATGACAAAAAGTATAATAAACATAATTGGCTCATACACGATTATTTCTTCGGAGCGACACTTGACAAAGTTCGCCCGGGAGGAGTAATAGCATTTATCACTTCAAAAGGCACTTTGGATAAAGAAAACCCTACCTTGCGTAAATATCTTTCGGAGAGAGCCGACCTCTTAGGTGCGATAAGACTGCCGAATAATACATTTAAAGCAAATGCAGGCACTGAGGTCACGTCCGACATCATCTTTTTACAAAAAAGAGAAAGGGCAACATCAATTATAGATGATTGGGCATATTTAGGAAAGAATGAAAATTCTCTTAATATAAACCAATACTTTATTGATAATCCAAATATGGTGCTTGGCGAACTAAAAGAGGTTTCGGGTCCTTTCGGGCCAGAAACAGCTTGTGTTCCATATGAGGATAAAAGTCTTGAAGAATTACTTACTACTGCCATAGCTAATATAAGCGGTCAAATATTGGAAAGAGAACTTGACGATAGTGAACGCACAGAGGATACAAGTATTCCTGCAGACCCAAATGTACGTAATCATTCTTATACTGTAGTAGATAACGATATTTATTTCAGAGAGAACTCTGTAATGGATAAAGTTAAATTAAAACCTACTGAAATAGAGAGAGTTAAAGGTTTAATTAAAATTCGTGATAGTGTTCGCCTTGTCATAGAAATGCAAAAGGAAGATTATTCAGACAGCGATATAAAGGAAGAACAAAATAACTTAAACAAACTATATGATAGCTTTACTAAAAAGTATGGTTTAATATCTTCGAGAACAAACAAAAAAGTTTTTTCACAGGACAGTTCATATCCTGTTGTAACTGCTTTAGAACATCTTGACGAAGATGGAAAATTAAAATCTAAGGCTGACATATTTTTCAAAAGAACGATAAGACCTCATATCCCTGTTACATCTGTAGAAACATCGACAGAGGCACTGGCAATATCCCTAGCGGAAAAGGCAAGAGTCGATATTCCTTTTATGGCAAGTTTGCTAGGCAAAGGCGAAAACTATGACTTTGTTATAGAGGATTTAAAGGGAATAATATTTAAAGACCATTTACACTGCGGTGAAGATAACACAAAAGCAAGATTTTTGACAGCAGACGAATATTTAAGCGGTAATGTGCGTGAAAAGTTGGGTATGGTAAAAAGCATTATTGATAAATACCCGGAATTTAAATTAAACCTTGAAATGCTTGAAAAAGTACAGCCAAAAGATTTGTCTGCAAGTGAAATTGATGTAAGGCTTGGAACTACTTGGATACCTACAGACGTGGTGAGAGAGTTTATGTTTAATTTGCTACTCACCCCAAATTATAACAGGTACGACATTCACGTTCATTTCTCCACATATTCCGCTGAATGGAATATTGAGGGAAAAAGCAAAGACAGGAATAATTTAAAGGCTACTAGCACTTATGGAAGTAATAGAATTAATGCGTATAAAATTATAGAAGATACGTTAAATCAACGTGACGTACAGATTTTTGACTATCACACAGACGAACACGGAAACAGAAAAGCTGTATTAAATGTAAACGAAACTGAAATTGCACAGGGCAAACAAAAGCTGATAAAACAGGCTTTTAAAGATTGGGTTTGGACAGACCCGAGCAGAAGAGAACGACTAACAGGCATATACAATGAAAAGTTCAATTCCACTCGACCTCGAGAGTATGACGGTTCACATCTAAATTTCAGCGGAATGAACAGTGAAATAAGACTAAAACCACATCAAATGAACGCAGTGGCACGAACTATTTATGGTGGCAACACCTTGTTAGCACACGTTGTAGGTGCAGGAAAAACCTATGAAATGATAGCTTCAGCAGTAGAGAAAAAAAGACTCGGTTTATGCAATAAATCTATGTTTGTAGTTCCAAATCATCTAATAGGAGAATGGGGTAGTGAATTTCTACAGCTATATCCCTCAGCAAATATTTTAGTTGCAACGGAAAAAGACTTTAAAACGAAAAATCGCAAAAAGTTTTGTGCAAGGATTTCTACAGGTGATTTCGACGCAGTTATAATCGGACATTCACAGTTTGAGAAAATCCCTATGTCTGTAGAAAGGCAAATTAAATCGCTCGAACAACAACAAGAGGATATTTTAAATGGTATAGACGATTTAAAAAGGAGTAACGGAAGTAACTTTTCTGTTAAACAACTTGAAGCAGCTAGGAAAAAAATAGCGGACAAACTTGATAAACTAAACGACCAAAGCAGAAAAGACAGTGTTGTGACCTTTGAAGAACTCGGAGTAGACAGCCTATATGTAGACGAAAGTCATTCATACAAAAATCTAGCTACATTCTCAAAAATGCGAAATGTCGCAGGAATATCACAGACAGAGGCTCAAAAGTCTAGCGATATGTATATGAAGTGTCGATATATGGACGAGATTACAGACGGAAAAGGGATAATCTTTGCGACAGGCACTCCAATAGCTAATTCTATGACGGAAATGTTCACTCTACAGAGATATTTACAGTATGAAACATTAAAATCTCAATCGTTGTTACATTTTGACGCTTGGGCTTCTAATTTCGGTGAAACAACAACAGGCACGGAACTAGCACCCGAGGGTAAGGGTTTTCGTGTAAAAACAAGGTTTTCAAAGTTTTACAACTTACCGGAATTGATTAATATATTCAAAAATGTAGCAGACATACAAACAGCGGATATGTTAAATCTTCCTGTACCTAAAGTGAATTATCACAATGTAACATCAGAACCGTCGGATATACAAAAAGAGATGGTAAAAGCATTATCAGAACGTGCAGACAGAGTTAGAAACAAAAGTGTCGATGTTCAGACCGATAATATGTTAATGATAACAACGGACGGAAGAAAACTAGCCTTAGACCAACGATTGATAAATCCTATGCTACCCGACTTTGAGGGAAGTAAAATAAATGTTTGTGCAGACAACATTTACAGGATTTGGGAAAATACTAAGAAAAATAAAGGTACACAATTATTGTTCTGCGACACTTCTACACCTCAAGGTGAGGGTTTCAATGTATATGACGATATTAGAGATAAGCTGATACTAAAAGGAATTCCAAAAGAAGAAATTAAGTTTATACACGAGGCGAAAACAGATAAGCACAAGCAGGAGTTATTCTCTAAAGTTAGAAGTGGAAAGGTAAGAGTTTTAATCGGCTCAACGCAAAAATGCGGAGCAGGGACAAATATACAACATAAACTTGTTGCCTTACACGATATTGACGTTCCTTGGAGGCCTTCAGATTTATCGCAAAGGCTTGGTAGAATAGAACGACAGGGCAATGAGAACCCCGAAGTAGATGTGTTCAGATATATAACAAAAGAAACATTCGACGCATATTCATATCAACTCATAGAGAAAAAACAACGCTTTATATCACAAATAATGACATCAAAATCACCAGTGAGGTCAATAGACGATGTAGATGAGGCTACATTATCTTATGCAGAGATTAAAATGCTTGCAACGGGCAACCCTCATATACAAGAAAAGATGAATTTGGATATAGAAGTTGCTAGATTAAAAGTGTTAAAACAGCATTATTTAAGTGAAAGGTATTCTCTTGAAGATAATATATTAAAAGTATTTCCTAAGACTATAAGCGATTTAAAGTCACGAATAGAGGGTTATACTAAAGACGAGAAAACAGCACTTGAAAATGCTACACAAGGAGAAAAAAAGTTTTCTTCTATGAGAATAGGTGATATTGTTTATGACGACAAGGCAGAGGCAGGAACTGCGCTGATACAGAAGTGTAAAACAATAACAAATATCGATGGCGAAACGATAGGGCGATATCACGGTTTTGATTTACAAGTGAAATTTGATAGCTTTGATAAAGTACACATCGCATACCTAAAAGGGGAAATTAAACACAAGGTTGTTTTGGGTAATGATATAAACGGAAACATTTTGAGGTTAGACAATGCTTTAGAAAAAATATCAGAAAAGAAAACCGCACACGAAAACACACTTGATACCACTCTAAAACAATTAGAACTTGCAAAGTCTGAACTTGAAAAACCCTTCGCTTTCGAGGACGAATTAAACGAAAAAAGCACTAGGTTAAACGAACTTGATGTACTGTTAACTATCGGCAGTGAGAAAGGTGAGGAAAAAATGGGAGAAGATAAATTAATCAAAACCAATATGGGTGAAATGCCAATAGAAGATTATCGTGAAATTATGGCTGACCAATACGGTTTTGAAAGCTACAAAGATATGTATGATAAAGGGTATCGTTTAGGAAATGGATATGACATACAAAGCGAAACTCTTAAAGACGAAGCTGGTGCAACAGAAACTGACAGCAATGCTACACTGCAAGACAAAATCGACATTTCAGCATTGATGAAAGAGCAGTCTGAAAAGCTTGAAAATGATTTCAAAAGTTATTTAACAGGAAAAACATCTGAAAAGGATAGTAAGAGGACAGAACGGGAAATATAGCAACTATTGACAATGATAGAATAAAGATTTACAATAACAGTATTATCAGCAGAATTGAGGTAGAGTATGAAAAAATATACATCTGAAGATTACCCTTTTTTAAAAGAGGATTTGGATTGGTATTATACTGCTTTAGACAAATATCAAGAGGATAAGACCAAACAAAATTTTTACGACGCAGAACACGAACTCAGAGGTTTGTTTTTTTCACTAAAAGCACATAAAGCCTCCGGTCACTTATCCCCTATCCAATTTGAAGAAATGTTAGAGTATTTTAAAGGAGAACTTTATGGGTATGATTGATTTTAATAATCATTTTATTTATTCAAAACCACCTATAAATTTGACCTATTAAAACCAAATAAACCAAACAAAAACCGTCATAATTGGCGGTTTTTTGTTATATAAAAAAGAAAGGTGATTTTATGAATTTTATTAAAAACCAAAACGGAGAAAAAATCCTATCTGATAACGAAATAATTGCTTACATTAATGGAAAGGCAATAATTGAAACGGAATGGGGTAACTTGTACTACATCGAAATGCCCGAAGAGTTTGTTACCATAGGTGAAACAGTAGAAATGAATGGACTAACTGAGTTTGAGGCACTGTCGGTTGATGAACGTAAAGAAATTCTTCAAGCTATAAGAGGTGTTGACAATGGCTAAATATGATAAAGAAAAGTGTCGTGAGGAACAAAAGAGGAAAAAACAAGAAATATATAACCAGTTAAAAGATATTTCAGATAATTTCAAATCAGACCCTAATAAAATTGCTGAGTTTCTTGCGTTTTCGAGTAAGTTTTACAAATATAGTCCAAATAACACTAAGTTAATATACCAACAAAATCAACACGCAGACTTTGTTGGTAGTTTTCAGTTTTTCAAAGAAAAAGGGTATAACGTATTAAAAGGTGAAAAAGCATTGAGAGTTCTTGTCCCGGTTATAACAACATATTTTCAAGATGATAATGACGAATGGAAGAAAATATCTGAAGCAAGCGATAATGAAAAGGCTCAGATAAAAAAAGGTCAAATTGATGTAATGAAAAAAATGAGTTTTAAACTCGGTAGTGTATTTGAAATTGCTCAAACAGATTGTCCTGTAGAAGATTATCCCAAGATATTTAATATGGGGTACAGTAGCGAAGAACACGCACTGGCATTTGAACACATTTGTAACTATTCCAAAACCGCTTTGAGTTGTCCTGTGGATATAACAAATTTACAGTCAATTTCATTAAGAGGTGCATTTTATCCATTTCTTAATAAGATTGAATTAAATGACAAACTTAACGATACAGAAAAATTATCTACACTTTGTCACGAACTCGGACACGCAATAATACATAATGACAAGAGTGATAAGTGGGAGGACAAAGAATTCCAAAGAGAACTCGAGGCTGATATGTTTGGAATTATGCTACAGAACTATGTCGGAGTAGAACTCACCGACACAAGAAAAAAACATTTCACAGACCATTATAGAAAGTTAGAACAGTTTAACAACAGAACCGAAGATGAAGAAAAACAGATAAATTTCGATGAAATGTTAAGCGATGTATTTTCGATTTATGAGAATTGTATTACAGGAATTAATCAAGTTTTTGAGCAAAGCCAAGGAAAAGAAACAGTGCAAAAAATCACTCGTAAAGAGAAAGAAATTGAAGTGTAATTGTTCTTTTTTAGAATAAAAAAACGTATTGCAAATGTATTGCAGTGAGCAAAAAAATGTATTGCATACGTATTACAAGTGTATTGCATTTGTATTTTTTTCGGCTAAAACGTGTCCCCATAGAATTGTTAGGCTTTGCCTAACTTCCCATAGTATATGGGGACAAATTTCCCTTATGCTCTTTTTTCTTCACTCCGTTTCGCAAAACTATTTTTTCTTTTGCCGACAAAATCGGCAAAAAATATTTCAGTAAAATAAAAAATAATAATAGAAAATTTGATACAGAAAGGTAAATTTTATGAGTAAGACAGAAATAAAAGTACGTAATTTAAACCCTATAGTAATTTCAAAAATAGACACACTTGCACACAACAAGGGTGTAAGTCGAAACCAATATCTAAAGGAGCATATTGAGAGTCTTACTAATCTTGAAGATTTAAAAGAACAGGAAGATAAATATCTAAATGTTATTGAACTGCTCACCGAGGTCATTGGAGAAAATTCCTCAGAGTTAAAATCAATTAGAATTCTACTCGGGAAAGAGGGTGATGTAGATGAACAGTAAAGCTGTGACTTATAGATTATCTGAAAACGCAATATCATACATTTCAAAATACGCAGATGAAAATCACTTAACTAATACAAAAGCAATAGAAGAGATTATTTCATTTCATCAAAATCAATCGACTACAGAACTTGACAAAATAGCCGACCAACTTTTAAATCGTTTTGAAGAAAAGTATAAAAACTGGTTTACTCGAATGAGGCTCGCAACGAACTACAGCGAAAAAAACATTCAGATTGTTATCGAATTGTTAAATTCACTCATTATAAGTAGCGGTGTAGACAAAGCCTATCTAACAGACGAATTCAAGTCGCTTACCCTTAAAGAAGCCGAAGAACTCGTCCAAAAACGCATTGCAGATTATAAGCAACTACACGACAATGCAAAAAAATAAACTGTGTAAATGGAGGGGTTAAATGGCAGGAGTGGTGTTGGTCACAGAATTTTCGGTTTCACAGGAAATAAGTTCAAAGGACGAACAATATTCGGGTTATCTTGACTACATAGACCGAGAGAGTGCAAAAGATAAGATTAGTAATTACTTAGACTATATGGATAATCCTCAAAAAGCTATTTCTCTTTTTACAGAAAATAAAGATGAAATAACTCCCGAGCATAAGGAACTCATAAAAAACTGCTTTATAACAGCACAGGAAAATGGTAGTTTGTTATGGAAGTCTGTATTAACCTTTGATAATGAGTTTTTGAGTGAATATGGCTTGTATGACTTGCAAACAAAAAAACTAGATAACAAAAAAATAATGGAGTATACACGAGGGTGTATGTCCTCTATGCTAAAAAATGAAAATCTCTCAGACAGTGGTTTTTGGACAGCTGCTATTCACTATAACACAGACAACATTCACGTTCATATAGCTACTGTAGAGCCTGTTCCACAAAGAGAAAAAGTTAACAGAACTTACCTTGTATTATCAAATGAATGGGTAAAGCAAAATAATATACAAATACCCACTACATCTGAAAGGGAAAATGTTTTTTCTGAAAAAGCCGACAAGGATATGAAAAATCTATACTATGCTTGCAAAAAAGCAACTAAAAACCTTGGTATCAAGTTCGGAAACAGCATTTTCACTACCAAAGAGGGTGATATTAAAATAGCAGTATCACAAATCCCTGTTATAGATACTTTGCCTACAGGTATGAGGTTAATTCAAAATCTTGAACCGAAGGGTAAGTTTAAGCAATCTTCTATAAACAAAGGCAAAGGTTATGTAATCAATCAAATTATACAGAGCAAGGAAACAAATAATTACATTAACAACATAATCCGCAAGAATATTATTGATGTGAAAAAAGAAAATAGCCTTGTTAAAGACAAAGACCTTGCTTTAAAATTCTTAAATATTCACAGTAAATTACCTCAAAATCGTCAAATGTGGTTTTATAATATGAACGCTATATCAGACATTAGACCGCTCATCGACGAATTAAGTGGTGCATATATTGAAAAATATCATAAAAACGACTACAAAGAACTCACAAACACTCTTGAACGACAAGAAAATGAGTACAGCAGAGCATATGGAGAGAAGTCCCCAAACAATATGACAGATAACAAGATAAAAGACTTATACACACGTTTGGGGAATACAATCCTTACCGAACTTCGAGAGTATGACAAGAGTCTGAATGTTAATGAGAAAGAAAACCCGAGAAGTCATAGCCGAATATTTAATCGAACTTCTCATATTCTTGAAAACAGTTTAAGACGTTTAAAACGATATTTGAATAAGGACTATGAACACTTTAAAAATCAACAAGTTTATGACCAATTACAGAGAGAAAAAGAACAAGAAATATAGTTCGTAAAACCTATCACTGCTGTAATAAACGAACTTTGATTTAAGCACTAGTAAAAGAACTGAATATTTAATAAAAACGACCGTTTTTACCACTCAAAAAAAGAGTACGTAAAACGGTCGTTTTGCGTACTAAGAAAAAAATGTATAAAGGAGCGAATATTTTTGCGATTTGGCTACACAAGAGTCAGTACAGCTGAACAAAATCTTGATTTACAAGTGGACGCAATTAGAAAATATGGAGTAGATGAACTTTACAAAGAAAAGCAATCGGGAACAACAGCGAACCGCCCGGAACTTGAAAAAATTCTGAGCAAACTGAGAAATGGTGATACCTTGGTTATTTGGAGATTAGACCGCTTGGGTAGAAATATAAAGCAACTCATTGAACTAGCGGAAGAATTTAATAAAAAAGGAATATATCTTGTCAGCTTGTCTGAGAGCCTCGATACTTCTACTGCTGCAGGCAAGTTTTGTTTTAATGTATTCTGTGCTGTTGCACAAATGGAAAGAGATGTCATAGCAGAGAGGACAAAGGCAGGGTTACAATCTGCAAGAGCAAGAGGGCGAACAGGTGGCAGACCTAAAGGAAACAGTGAAAAAATCGAAAAGGCTTTGAAAATGTACCATACACAAAACTTTTCAATTTCTGATATTACAACAGCAACAGGAATTTCAAAAACAACCTTATATAAATATTTAAAAGAGGGAGAAGTTACAAATGGGATTTAGAAGATACAACAGCAATGATGTAAATCATAGCAGATTTTATCAAATGCCAAAATTCTTATGGGAGGGTCGATATAAAACAGAGTTATCCTCTGAAGCAAAAATCTTATATGCACTTTTGCGTGACAGACACGAATTAAGCCTATCAAATAATTGGCACAATGAAAAAGGTGAAATATATCTAATTTTTAAACGTGATGAAATGTGTGATATGCTCGGTTGGGGAAAAGACAAAGTTCTAAAAATCAAAAATGAACTCAAAAATTTTAACCTTATGGAAGAAGAAAGACAGGGTGTAAACAGACCTAATTTAATATTTTTAAACTACATAGATACAAGTTCACAGGCTACTCCACCGAACACTGACGATGAAACTCCGGAAAGAGAAGAAGATAATGAAAATAGCGAAAAAATGGCTTCAACACTGGAAGTCGGAAATACCGACCTCCGGAAGTCTGAAAATCCGACGTCCGGAAGTCTGAATTTCAGACATCAAGAAGTCGGCAAAACCGACACAAATGATACTTATATTAATAAGACTGATTATAATGAGAATAATAATCAATCTATCTATCAAGAAGAAGGACCGATTGATGATTTTTCATATCGACAACAAAAATTACTTCTTGAAGATGAAATCAAGGAAGATATTCTTTTAGACGAAAGAATACCATTTACTTATCTGAGAGAAAGAGAACTCATCACAGGTGCAGTGCATTTGATTTGCAACTGGAACGAACTTTCTCAAAAAGAATACTGGAGTGACTCTAACGACCACTCTGCATACAGAACATTCAATTCGGCACTCATTGAACTGCTCACAAACGACAATAACGGAAACATACTGGCTCAACTAAACTCATTTCTGACGATAGAGAACAAATCCATAGACATTGACGAACTCAGAGAAACAGCAACAGACAATTTCTTAAAAGCCTGTGAAAGCACAAAAATCAGAAATCCATTGGCCTATATGAAAACCTGTGTGACTTCTGCTATGAAAACAGGTTTTGTTTTTTCGGGATATTAAAACAAGGCAACATTACAAAAAAATTGTAATATCGCCTTGTTTTTTCATTTTTATCGAAACCCAAGATATAAATATCGCTAATTGTATCAAAAACACACCTCTCAGTGCCTTTTAAAGCCTGTTTTGGCGGGTGGGTAGTGTGATTACTCGCCTAAAGCCAAAAACACGTCTTAAAAACGATTTAAATGGCTGTTTTGAGGTTTAAAAACCATCGATATTGTTAAATGTTAACAATACACAGGTAAGGAGATATTAAAAAAAATAGTAATGTTGCACCAAGGGTGTATTATACTGTTTTCTAAAATAGTATAATGTATTTTTTTACGCTACTTTTACTCAAGTTGAGTAAAAGTTAAAAATAGATTATTATTTAATAAATTTGATTTGCCCTTTCTCATTCATTAATTTAGCCTTGAAATAATGTATTAATTTTGATATAATTAACACCAAATATATATAATTCAAAGTAGCAGTCGAGGATAATTTAATGATAGAACTATATAATCACAATAAAATAGCATATGAAAGAGTAATTGAACAATTTCATGAAAACAAAAAACAAAGTGTTATACACCCAACAGGCACAGATAAGTCATTTATTGGATTTAAACTATGTGAAGATAACCCGGATA
>CAYJBU010000059.1:0-10376 GCA_964368155.1 uncultured Eubacteriales bacterium
TTAAGTATTATTTTCATCAATAATTTTCAAGTGATTTCTGCCCACAGCCAACAATACTAAAGCGATTATAAATAAGATTACTAGTGAAAAAATCGCTACGTAGCTTTTGCCTGTTGCTGCGACGATGAACGCATATAATGCAGGTCCAATAACAGCCGCAAATTTCCCAAATATATCAAAAAATCCAAAATATTCTCCTGAATTTTCTGGTGGAACTAGTTTAGCAAATGTAGAACGAGAAATTGCTTGAATTCCGCCTTGCACGGTACCAACCATAAAGGCTAACAACCAAAACAGGATTAATGATTGATCCTTAGTTAAGAATCCTTCCTCAAGTCCAAATCCCATTACAAAGCCTAATGAACAAATCAACAGATAAACACCAACTGCATATTTCAGCATTTTAATTGAACCAATTTTTTTGCTTAATTTAGCGAAAATAACTGAGCAAGGAAAAGCAACAAATTGTGTTACTAACAACGCTAAAATCATCCCAGTTGAATCTAAACCTAAAGCAGCGCCATATGTTGTAGACATATTTATTACTGTATTAACTCCGTCGATATAAAAGAAATAAGCTAACATGAAAAACACCATTGCTTTATTTCTAATTATTTTTTTCGCAGTTTCTAATACCCAAGCTAGTGTTTGCTTAACTGCATTTTCAGTTGGCTTGTCAATTCCATGCACTTGCTTTACATTTTTTAATATTGGAATACTAAAAATCGCCCACCAAGCAGTCATAATCACAACAGAGATTTTAGAAGCAAGAATAGAATCAATTCCAAAGTTCCCACCAAACATTATTAAAGCTATACACATCAAGAATGGTATCGTGCTACCGCCAATGTAGCCCAAAGCATATCCCCAACTTGAAACAGTATCCATTCTATCTTTTGTAGTTACATCTGTTAGCAAACTATCGTTTATTAAATTTGCTCCTAAAAAGCCAATGTTTGACATTACGTAAGCAAGCAATAATAGTTGCCACAAATCAGAAAATGCACCAAGCAACGAAAAGGCAAGTCCTATAACCAAGAAAGAAGTAAATAATTTTTTCTTCATACCCTTATAGTCCGCAATCGTACCTATAACAGGACCTATAATTGCTAAAACAGCAGCAGCTATGGCAGAGCCAACGCCCCACCAAAAATCCCCAGATTGTTCCGCAGCATCTGCTATTTCTGTAAAATAAATTGGGAAAATAGCTGCTATCATAATTGTAGCATATGCCGAATTTGCAAAATCGTAAAATACCCAGCTTTTTTCCTGTTTTGTCATTTTAAACATAACCAGCCTTCTCTCGTTTAAATTCTATAATCAAAAACATTGATACAATTTCCTTTATTTATCCCAAAATATATAAGGAGTTTAATAGTTTAACATAGCTCTTTGGGAACAATAAAAGTTAAGAAAGACATATCACATAATAATTTAACTGTTATGTCTCACAGAGTTTACACAATTAAATCACAGCATTTAACAATTTTTCATCGACCATCTTTAGCAATTCTCTAATATTCAAATGTTGTGGACATCTGTCTTCGCAAGCTCCACAATCGATACAATCTTGTACTGTATGTCCAGCATTGTTCTTGACATAATTCTTGTATGAATTCACTCCAGCTTCTTTTAGTCCATACACATTAAAAATATTATAGTTTCCAAAAATTTGAGCTATGTCAATTTGTGATGGACATGGCTGACAATAATGGCAACCTGTACAATACAACTCAGAAAACTTTTTGAGATTGTCAATTGAATCTCTAATTGCATTATGCTCTTCTTTAGTCATAGGCTCTTCTAAACTCGCTATTTTTACGTTTTGACGCACCATCTCAATATTTTGCATTCCACTTAGGGCGCAAGCAATATTGTCATTGCCCAAAACAAACTTGAACGCCAATTCATAAGTAGCGATTGGGTCGTTGCCTGTAAGTTTTTTGTATACATCTGTTGGAGCTGCAAGTCTTCCACCTGCAACTGGTCCCATTGCAACCACACCCAAACCTTGAGAAACTGCATACTCTATCATTTCTTCATTAGAACGATCAATTAGATTGTACTGAACCAGTAGTGTTTCTAAAATCTTCCCTGTGTCAATCATGTATTTAATATGCTCGGGTTTGTCGTGAAAAGAAAAAGAGATGTGGCGAATTTTTCCTAGTTTTTTAAGTCTTAACGCTTCTTCAATCAAACCGAACTTCAAAATTTTGTTATCAAAAAAATCTTTATCTATTCCCCAAAAATGATAAAAATCAACATAGTCAGTTTGTAAATTAGCTAAACTTTTATCAAGCAATTCTTCATAATCTTCTTTTTTATTAACATTTCCCAAGGGAGATTTTGTTGAAATATAAATTTTGTCTCTGAAATCTTTAACTGCTTCACCAAGTGCTACCTCAGAATTTGAATGACAATAATAAGGAGCGGTGTCATAATAATTAACTCCTGAATTATATGCCTCTAAAATCATTTCATTTACTTTTTCTTGGTCAATAGAAAAATTCTCACCCTCTTCAATTTCGGGAAAACGCATACAACCGAATCCCAAAGCCGATATCATAACATCTGTGTTTCCAAATTTGCGATATTGCATAATTAACTCTCCATTTCTTTTTTTACTCTCATTATACAATAGTTTTATATATTAATCAACTATTTATTATCTTTACAATTAATTTTTATTGGAGTATAATCATTTTATACTAATATTAGGAAGGATGATTAATCTTGGATATCACACTAAAGCCATTTGAAGACGATACAATTCCATTTACAAAAACACTACAGAATTCCATCAACGCATGCAACATTGAAGGTGGAGGAACAATAACTTTATTAAAAGGCAAGTATTTAGTGGGCACAATTTACCTTAAAAGCAATGTGCGAATTCACTTAGAACGAGGATCCGTTATATTGGGAAGCACCGATATAAAGGACTATCCAAACGACACACATAAACAAATGTATCGAGATGAAACTCACATGGATTTAGCATTGTTTTACGCCAAAGATTGCGAAAATATTATTATTGATGGCTACGGGGAAATAAACGGACAATCTATGCTTATGGAGCCTCGCAAAGGGGAAATGTTCAAACGCCCTATGATGTTTCGATATCATTTATGTAAAAACATTCGTATCGAAGGCATAAAACTCACTGCTCCTGCTTCTTGGACTCACGCATTTATTGGCTGTGAAGACATTTGGGTAAATTCTATTTCTATTTTCAGCAGAGCACAAGGAAACGGAGACGGACTTGATTTTGATGGTTGTTCTAATGTATTTGTTTCTAACTGTAAATTCAACTGTAGTGACGACTGCATTTGCTTGCAAAATTCTTTTGATGACAGAGTTTGCGAGAATGTGTTGGTTACAAACTGCATGATGGAGTCAAAATGGGCTGGCATGAGAATTGGTTTGTTAAGCTGTGCACCAATCAAAAATCTAACAGTTACAAACTGTATATTCAAAAACATAGATTGTAGCGGTCTTAAAATACAATCTTCTGAAGGTAGTGTAGTTGAAAATATGACATTTTCGAATTTAGTGATGGAAAATGTCGTCCGACCGATTTTGATAACAGCAAATAGGCGAAGAGAAAGAACTGAAACAAGTGAGGAAATAAACACACCTAGTATAGTAAGGAATCTATCATTTAGCAACATAGTTTCTGTTAACACTGATAAATCTTTTTTATCTGGAAAAGAAACTCAACCTAAATGTATTGTAATAGACGCTGACCCTGAAGATATCATCGATAAAATTAATTTAAATCAGATATCAATGACAGTTGTCGCTGAAGATACTTATATCTCACGTGATATTCCAACGTTTGAAGGTGTAAGAGCAGAGGGATTTATTTACAAAGGCTTATTACCTGCATATGGACTTTTTTCGCGAAACACAAAAAACCTAAATATTTCTAATTTTTCTGTTTTCACCTTTGGTGAAGAAAAAAGAGATAAAATTATACAGCTTTGATTTTTTTTGCTACAAAAAAAGGAACAGACTTTTCCCCCGACTAGATATAATCTACTAAAGTTGGAGTTTAAGTCTGTCCCTTTATTTTTATTATAGTCGAACCAATACAAAAAACGCACAAAGACAGCAATGGTAAAATGTTGTTTAACAAGGCGGAGGAGGGAGTAATAGTTGCTCTATTGCGACTGACGACAACGCAGTTAAACAGAATTTTACCTGCTGGTCTGTTTGGGTTTTGTATTGGTTTGTCTATAACTATTAAATTAGTATACTTCGTAACATCAACGCAACTATTCCATACTATCAAAGCCATCTGAATATCCGATGTCTTGCATGTGCACGGTTCTTCTTCTAAGTCTATGCTCTTCTGATGCTTCAAGAATGAAATCTTTAATTTCTCTTGAATTTCTCACATGTTCAATTTTCAAAGTAGGGTGTGTAGTGTCCCCAGTATGACAAACTATACTTCCCAAACCGAACATTCTGTCAAAAAGAGACCTCTCTAATGTCACATCTTGTATTTTGTACATATAACAATCATTTTCTTTTTTATTCAAAAAACCTTGAGAAATCGTAAGCAGTTCTTCTCCGACATCATAAACAGTAAAAGTCCACGGCAACCCTAAAAACTGCCATCTCTTTCTTTCTCTAAAACTCATAAATTGTCCATCCTTTCACTTGGTAAGCTGTATTGTTTTGAGTGGTTTTGGGCGAGCAAAATAAAACCCAAAGAATTTAAAGCTCTAAACCTTAGCCACTAGAAACAAATCCGAACCCGCCCCAAACAAGCATCTTTCAGCCTAAAACTGCGTTATCCTCCTAGATAAACGCTAGTTTTCCGTCGTCGTCTGCCTTGTTTAAGGCTAAAATATATTCATTTGGGGTCGAAGATTTCTAAAGTGAAGTGTGGAGTTTGTAAGAAACAAAAGGCTTGCAGTAATACTCTACGTATTGCAAAAGTTGTTTGTGCACTTAGAAACCCACATTTCGCTTTAAAAACGGATTCGTATTTGTTCCTGGTGGCTACGCTTTTTGCATAATCAATTAGCTATATTATAATACAAATCATGTCTTTTAGCAAACTATTTTTTTCTATGAAAAATTTGCGTGCCTTTTTCAAGGCACGCAAAACTACTTTTAAAGTTAATTAGTTTGATAGAATTCTGGAAATCTCATATAATTCTTCGTTAAACAGTCTTTTTTTGTTGAGCGCTTTAGTGATATCCATATCTTCAATTTCGCCTTCTTTTAAGATTACTACTCTATCACTTTTGCCCTCTTTTAGAATTTTTACAGCATGAAATCCCATTCTATTTCCAACTAATCTATCACGCAATGTTGGTGAACCACCTCTTTGTACATGTCCTAAAACAGTAGCTCTGGTTTCAATTCCAACTGAACTTTCAATTTGTTTAGCTAATTCTTCAACACCGCCAACACCCTCAGCAACAACCACGATAAAATGTCTTTTACCAGAAAGTCTTGCTTTTTGAATTCTTCCTATAACATCCTCTTGTAGATCCCACTCAACCTCAGGCACTAAAGTAGTTATTGCTCCTGTGGCTATGCTAACATTCAATGCAATGTCTCCGCATTTTCTGCCCATTACTTCAACAACCGAACATCTGTCGTGTGATTCTGAAGTATCTCTTAGTTTATCAATCATTTCCATTGCAGTATTCATAGCACTGTCAAATCCAATTGTATACTCCGAAGCAGCAATATCATTATCAATAGTACCAGGAATTCCAACACAAGGAATACCTGCATTAGTCAGGTCTCTAGCTCCTCTAAACGAGCCATCTCCACCAATAACTACAAGTCCGTCAATTCCTTCTTCACGGCAAATTTCTGCTGCCTTTGCCACACCCTCAACAGAATTAAACTCTTTACTTCTAGCTGTGTACAAAAATGTTCCGCCTCTTTGAATAGTATTTGAAACACTTCTAATTTCCATTTTTTCAAAGTCACGATTTAATAGTCCGTTATAACCTCTTCTAATCCCATAAACTTCAATACCCATTTCAATTGCAGCTCTAACTACGCCTCTAATCGCAGCGTTCATTCCAGGAGCGTCTCCGCCACTAGTTAATACGCCAATCCTTTTAACACTCATTTCTAAATCCTCCAAATAGAATTATTATCTAATTTATTATACATCATGCAACTGTAAAATTTCAAGTGAAATATTTACTAATATTTCACTATAAAATAATAAAAAAATACCAAAAAAAGAAAATTCACTTCAAAACTACATTTTCTTCCCCCAAAACGTTCTTTAATTCTTTAATTAGCACTGCATTTGGGTCAAGTTTGTATTTACTCGGTGCACGCATCAGTTTTTTATCATTTGCGTTATACACAAACAAATTAGTACTTCCATCAAAAACCTCAATTATCTCCAGCGCTTTTTTATACTTTTTCTCATCGGAATATTTAATGTATAGTCCATTCATGCTTTTTTTCTGAACTTTTGGATTGTCTCCCAGATTTTCAATTGTCGCCTCCGACATATATTCACACAAAAGTTTTGGTTCTTGATTTTCGGTGAAGCTCAAACGTCCATGAATTTTTAATTCTTCACCCTCTTTTACAAGAGTAGAAAACCTGTCATAAATCATTGGAAAAAGCAACACCTCAATCGAAGCATACATATCTTCAACTGTCATAAAAGCCATGTTTGCACCGTTTTTACTTAACTTCTTCTTAACAGATGAAACTATCGCAATCAAATCAACTTTTTGTTCATCCTTATATCTATCGCTTTCGCCTTGAGACGATAAATTTATATAGTCTAGTCTTGCATATTTTCCACTTGCATAATAGTCTTTAAAAGCACTCATCGGGTGACCCGACAGATACATACCTGTGACTTCTTTTTCCATTGTAAGTTTCTGTTTTTCGCTGTAATCCTCGGATTTACTCAATGAGCTTTCGTCATTTTCTTCGCCAATTGTAAAAAATCCAATTTGCCCTTCAACATTTTTTCTTTTTTCAGCATCTAAAGAATCAATAACAGTCGACAAATTCATAATCATCTCTCGCCTATTATTTCCCATGCCGTCAAGTGCACCAGCCTTAATTAAACTCTCGACTGCTCGTTTGTTCATGTCCTTGCCTTGCATACGTCTGCAAAAACTCTCAAAACTCTTAAACTCGCCGTTAAGTTGCCTGTCCACAATCATTTTATCAATGACTGCACCGCCCAGATTTTTAATTGCAAGCAGACCATATCTAATATCCTCTCCACTTACACTAAAGCTCTTGCTACTGTAGTTTACATGTGGGGGCAAAACTTTAATATTCAGTCTGGAACATTCTTCAATATACGAAATTAATTTTGAAGAACTCCCCAATACACTGGTCATCAAAGCGGACATATACTCTTTTGGAAAATAGTATTTCATATATGCAGTTTGATATGCAACCACTGCGTAAGCTGCTGCATGAGATTTATTAAACGCATATGCGGCAAAACTTTCTATTTCTCCAAAAATTTCACTTGCAATTTCAGCACTAACCCCATTTTTCCCACTGCCAATAATAAAATCTTCTTTTTCTTTTTCCAAAACATCAAACTTTTTCTTTGACATCGCTCTTCGCACAATATCAGCTCTGCCCATTGTATAATCAGCAAGAACCCTAAAAATCTGCATAACCTGCTCTTGATAAATAATACATCCATAGGTAACATCAAGAATTTTCGCCAACAAAGGATGCTTATAGGTCACTTTTTCGGGATTATGCCTGTTTTGTATATAAGTATCGATAAATTGCATTGGACCAGGCCTGTAAAGAGAAATTACCGCAATTAAATCCTCGAGGGAATCAGGTTTCAAACCCATAATTGTGTTTGTCATACCAGCAGATTCAAACTGAAAAACTCCTTCTGTGTGTCCGGCTGAAATCATTTTATATATATTTACATCATCATAATTAATATTCTCAATGCTGAAATCAGAGTCATATTTATTAATCATTTTTGTTGCATTGTCAATAACAGAGAGATTTCGCAAACCCAAAAAGTCCATTTTCAAAAGGCCCAGTTCCTCTATTGTCATCATAGGGAACTGAGTAACAACACTGTCATCATTCTTCGCAAGTGGAACATAAACATCAACGGGTTTATCGGTTATAACCACTCCAGCTGCATGAGTCGAGGCATGTCGAGGCATGCCCTCGAGTTTTATCGCCATTTGAACAAGTTCGTTTACTTGTTCATCATTCTTACACCTTTCCTTTAGCTCAGGTTCAATCGCCAATGCTTTTTCAATGGTCATTCCAATAGCAGGAGGAACAAGCTTTGCAATTTGGTCAACAACGTTATATGGAATTGCCATAGCCCTACCGACATCTCTAATAGCAAGCCTTGCTGCCATAGTTCCAAATGTAACAATTTGCGCAACATGGTCAGCACCATATTTATCAACAACATATTCAATAATTTCATGTCGTCTTTCGTCGCTGAAATCAATGTCGAAGTCGGGCATGCTTATTCTTTCGGGGTTTAAAAACCTCTCAAAAAGCAAGTTGTATTTAAGTGGGTCAACACCTGTTATCCCCACGCAATAAGCTGCGATTGAGCCAACTCCGGAACCTCTACCCGGACCAACCGGTATACCAACACTTTTTGCGTATCTAATGAAATCATAAACAATCAAATAATAGTTTACATATCCCATGTCAGCAATAGTTTTAATCTCAAATTCTAATCTATCGACAATGCTCTTATCGGGGTTTTCTCCATACAATTTTGTTAGACCCTCGTAGCATAATTTTCTGAAAAAGCTCTCGTTGTCACTTCCATCGGGAGTTTTAAACGAAGGTAGTTTTGTGACACCAAATTCAAAGTCAAGTTCACATCTATCTGCAATGAGTGCAGTGTTATCCGCCGCCTCGGGGCAAGAAGGAAACAGGCTTCGCATTTCCTCTTCTGATTTAAAATAGAATTCGTGTGAACCAAATTCCAACATATTTTCGTCTTCAATAGTTTTGCCCATTTGAATACACATCAAAACATGGTGCATCTTGTTGTCTTCTTTTAAAATGTAGTGACTATCATTTGTCACAACTAAAGGAGTATTAGTCTCTTTTGCAAGTTTAAACATATATGGATTTACATGTTTTTGCTCATCTAAACCATGGTCTTGAAGTTCTAAGTAAAAATTCTCTTGTCCAAAAATGTCTTTATAGCGCAAAGTAGCAGCCTTAGCTTCTTCATAATTATCTATTTGAAGTGCTCGTTGTACTTCCCCTGCAAGGCAAGCAGATAACGCAATCAAGCCTTCACTGTGTTCTTTTAACAAATCCAAATCGACTCTAGGATTGTTGTAAAATCCTTCTGTAAAACCCTTTGAAACCATCGCAATAAGATTTCTATATCCTATTTCATTTTTGCACAGTAAAATCAGATGTCGATTTTCACGGTCGAATTGAACAACTTTGTCAAATCTGCTTCTCTTCGCAACGTATACTTCACAACCAATAATAGGCTTTATCCCACGCTTTTTTGCAGCTTTATAAAAATCAACCACTCCGTACATGACGCCGTGGTCGGTGATGGCTACAGCAGTTTGACCTAGCTCTTTTGCCCTGTCAAGCATTCTCTCGATTCTACAGGCTCCGTCGAGCAAACTAAATTGTGTGTGGACGTGCAGATGTACAAAAGCCATTAGCTCACTCCTTGTCTATGTTTTTAGCAATTTCTTGTATTTTAAGCAATCTGTGATTAACCGCAGATCTGCTGATGTTTAGTTTAAGCGCAATATCCTTTAGCGACATTTCAGGATTTTCCAGTCTAAATTTCGCAATTTCAGCAAGCTCATTCACTAAAAAATTCTCGCCTAACTTTTCATAAATCAAAGTAATTGCGGCAATGTGTTTTGCAGAAGCAGAAATTGTCTTATCGATATTCGCTGTTTCAAAATTTGTTTGCCTATTTATCTTATTCAGCTCTTCTTTATACATTTTTTCCTGCATAAGCGTCATAGAAGAATTTTTAGCTCCAATCAGCGTTAAAAAATCCTCAATCACCGAGCTATCAGACGAATAAATCACATATTTTTCTTTTCTCTTTATAAGTTTAAATGAAAAAAATTTCAAACTGTTTATCAAATCAAAAAGCACTTTTGCCAACTCTTTATTATATACTACAAATTCTATTTTATATTGTTTCTTTGGGTTTGAAATTGTTCCGCACGCCAAAAATGCACCCTTGACAAAAGCATTTTTACAAAGGGGGCACTCAAAATTATTATAATTAATATTTTCATCATCAGAATTAAAGTAATCTTTGATACTCTGCAAGTCATTTTGATTTGGAACAGAAAAAATATAATTTTTTTTCATATAATGTAACTGAATTTCCGAAACACAACCTGTAAGCTGTG
>CAYJBU010000059.1:10386-14229 GCA_964368155.1 uncultured Eubacteriales bacterium
AGATTTTGTATTGTTTTCGCGTGTTCACTGTGAACTTTCGGATGTTTTGAAAAAAATCTGTGAAACAGCAAAACAGCATAACACTCTGCCTTTTCACAACATTGATTTTTGTTTTCAAGTTTACATAATTCATTTTTAACTGAAGAACTAAATGTCATAACACACCCATAATATTATTTAACTGAAATCATTTTTTAATATCCCTGTGATTAACCGTCGCATTGATTTTCTTATTATTTAAATGCTCAAAGATATATTTCGTAAATGCAACCGAGCGATGGTGTCCACCTGTACAGCCTACTGAAACCATAAGTTGACTTTTACCCTCTTCACTATATAAAGGAATTAAAAAATCTAGCATATCAACAATTTTATCCCTAAACATCACTGCTTCATTGCAGTCCATAACATAATCATATACAGGAGCATCTAAGCCTGTTTTAGCTCTTAAGTCATCAATATAAAACGGATTTGGAAGACATCTTACATCAAAAACTAAATCACTTTCTTTAGGCATTCCATGCTTAAATCCAAAGCTAACACAGTGAACAGTCATCGGGTCCTTTTCTTCTTCTATGAACATTTTTGTTATTCTATTTTTTAGAACTTGTGGACTTAAATCCGAAGTATTAATAATGTAATCAGCCCTGTCTTTCATAGGCTTCAGAATTTCTTTTTCAAGCCTAACTGCATTTTCAAGCGAGCCCATTACAGTTTGAGACAAAGGATGCTTCCTTCTTGTCTCCTGATATCTGTTTACTAAAACTTCGTCAGACGCGTCAAGATACAAAATTTTATAAGTTTTACCTTGTTCCTCAAGCGTTGCAAGTGCATCAAAAAACGATTTAAACAACTCTCCGCCTCTTGTATCTGTAACAACTGCAATCTTTTGAGGCATTCCTGATGAACGTTTACATAAGTCGTAAAAAATCGGTATCATTGTCGGTGGTAAATTATCAACACAATAAAAACCCGTGTCCTCCATTGCAGCAATTGACTTTGACTTTCCTGCACCGGAAAGACCGGTTACAATAATAAATTTCATTATAATACTCCATTTCGCAGCTTTCTATCGGCAAACCGCCTTTAAACTTGTTTCAAACTAATTCTCCCACCACTTTAATCTCACATTCAAGTTTTACGGCTTTTTCTTCAAAAACTTTCTTCTTTATTAAATCGATTAACAAAAGAACATCATCAGAATTTGCATTTCCCTTATTTATCACAAATCCCGAGTGTTTTTCACTTACGCAAGCATCGCCAACGCAAACTCCTTTAAGACCACATTCTTCTATCAATGCAGCAGCAAAATATCCCACAGGTCTTTTAAATGTACTTCCTGCGCTTGGAAAATTGAGTGGTTGCTTCTCTTTTCTCGAATTCATGAACCCATTCATTTTTTCTGCGATATCAGTTTTTATTCCTTTTTTCAATTTAAGGAATAAATCTGTTATTAAATATTCTTTCTCGCTATAAACACTTCTCCTGTATGACAAATCCAATTCACTGTTTGAAAACTCTCCTTTTTCACCATGAAAATAATGCTCACATTTATATAAAACATCTTTCATCTCCCCACCATAAGCGCCTGCGTTCATGTAAGCTGCGCCCCCTGCAGTGCCGGGAATTCCAAAGGCGAATTCCAATCCTGTCAGTGAATTGTCTTTAGCAAAATTACATAGCGACGTGAGTGAAGCAGCTGCGCCACACTTAATTGTCGTATCGTCAATAAGGCAAATTTTCTTGAAAGCGTCACCTAATTTCACTACTGGAACTCTAATCCCTTTATCCGTAACCAACAAGTTTGAACCGTTTCCAAGAATAAAAAACTCCATTTTTTCATTAGCAAAAAATTCAGTTAACTCCTGTAGTTGTTCATATGTTTCTACTTCCAAAAGTCGGTCTGATTTTCCCCCAATTTTAAAACTAGTGTATTTTTTCATACTTACATCTTTATTATAATTTATTTTGAATTTCTCACATAGACAATCCAAAAGCTCGTACATCAATCCACTCCTCAAAACTTTCTACTAGTATTAATATTTGTAAACTTATTCAGATATTCATCTAAACGCTGTTCATCTCCATTAATGATTAGTTTTTCAGGAAAATCAATTTCTTCAAGCATATCAAGAGCGTGTTTAAAATCAGCTACCTCGGTATGGTAGTGAGCGTCAGAACTTACAATAATATTCACATCATATTTTTTGCACAAAAGCGCAATTTGTCTACAATTTTCCGCACCGCCTTTTCTTGCAAAAAAGCTTCTTGAGTTTATTTCAACCAGTTTTCCATATGTTTTAAATTCTTTAATAACTTTTTCGTAATCATATTTAAAATATTCTGTTCCACTGTGTCCGATTGCATTGACATATTCATTCTTAGCAAGATTCATATACATTTTCGTGCATTTTTCAATTGTTGGATTTCTAAGCCCTTTGATGTTTGGCAACCCATGTGCCGAAGCGATAACAAAATTCAAGGCGCAATGAGGCTCATAATCAATCGTTCCATCAAAGTCCAAAATATTAGCTTCAATCCCCGAAATAAACTTCACGCCCTCTTGAATTAAAGGCAAAGTATTTAGCGATTCAAAGTAAAACACTTTAGAATTCCCAGGCATCTCAGCCCCATGGTCTGTAATAGAAATAGCATACAATCCTTTATTTTTAGCTGACTTAATCATCTCATAAATCGTGCTATGTGCGTGAGTGGAAGCAATTGAGTGCGTGTGTAAATCTGCAATTATTTTATACATATATGAAATACCCTTTATAGATTTAGTTCTTTTTTTATGTTTTCTGTAGGCATCATTGAAATATCCACGCCTAAATTGGTTAATAGTTCGTGAGCAGCATTATATCCCATTTTCTTTTGTCTGTAGTACATTGCAGCCACTTCAATTATAACAGCTAAGTTTCTACCCGGACGCACAGGAATTGTCATAACAGGAATTTCTATGCCTAATATTTCTGTATATTCATTATCTATACCCATTCTGTCATAAGCTTTTGTGTTATCCCAAATTTCAAGGTTGATAATTAGATCAATTTTTTCTTGAGTTTTAACAGCGCCAACGCCAAAAATGTTCTTGGCATTAATCATTCCAATTCCACGAAGTTCGATGAAATATCTGATATTTTCAGGTGATTGTCCAACCAAAGCCCTGCTTGATACACGTCTGATTTCAACAGCGTCGTCCGCTATTAGCCTATGTCCTCTTTTGGTAAGCTCAATCGCTGTTTCACTTTTACCAACTCCACTGTCGCCAACTAATAGAATTCCCTCTCCGTAAACTTCTACTAATACACCATGTCTTGTGACTCTAGGCGCAAGTTCTACATTCAAATATGCAACTAAACTCGCAACAATATTTGAAGTTGTGTCTTGTGAACTTAAAAGCGGCACATTATATTTCTTAGCACATTCTATCATTACTTCAGTAATTTCAAGCCCTCTTGATATTATAACAGCGGGAGGTTTCATACTGAAAAATTTATCAACCGTACTCTTATATTTTTCGGGAGAAAAGCTTTCAATCATCGCAGTCTCTGCTTTTCCTAAAATGTTAATTCTATGATTATCAAAATAATTGTAAAATCCATTAAGCTCTATTCCTGGTCTATTTACATCTCTGGACTCAACTTCTAAATCTTGAGAATTTTCTGGTAAAAAAAATGGTTCAAGAGATAATTCATCAATAATTTTTGAAAGTGGTATTGAATAGGTATTTGGCATATAAACACTCCTTTTATCTTTTCTTATTACATCATAACATATTTTGTCCTTTAATTCAACAAAAAAATCCTCACTCTTCATTTATAAAACACGCAAAATTATTAT
>CAYJBU010000060.1:0-13526 GCA_964368155.1 uncultured Eubacteriales bacterium
TGGAGGATACATTCATGATAATAACAAATGAAAATACAATCACTTATATAAACGCAGGTGAAACTGTGCTAATCGAGGCATATGGAACAGATGCTATAAGGGTTAGGGCTACAAAGTGTGCGAAGATTAACCTAACTGAGCCAGATTATTCAGAACTACTACCACAACAGGACTGTTTAGTTACTGTTACGGAAAATTCTTTAATTAACGGAAAGATTAGAGTAAATATAAACCCGAAAGGATGTATTGGATTTTATAATACATTCACTAACCATGTACTGCTAGAAGAATACGACTTGCATAAAGAGTTTCGCGAGAGATATGGTTATGCATCGAGAAGTTACAGTCATATAAAAGGTGATAGTTATCAGTTAAGACAAGAGTTTTTGGCAAACGATGACGAGTTGATATATGGCATGGGACAGCAACCGCATGGTTACTTTGACCAAAAAGGAACGGATATCGAGTTGTTTCACCACAACACAGTCTTTACGATACCTTTTTATGTGTCGTCATTGGGATATGGGTTTATCTGGAACAACCCTTCTATGGGCAAGGCTAGTTTTGCTAAAAACCATACTGTGTGGACAGCAGAGGACAGTACCCAATTGGATTATATTATTTTTGCTCAGGATACGCCACTTGATATATTGAAATGCTACTCAAGAATAACAGGTAAATCTCCCGAATTTCCCGATTGGGCACTAGGCTACTGGCAGTGCAAGGTGAGGTACAAAACTCAAGACGAACTGTTATCTGTAGCACGAGAATATTATAATAGAAAGATACCACTTGACGTAATAATTATCGACTTTTTCCACTGGACTGAGATGGGGGACTTTAAATTTGACGAAACTTGTTGGCACGACCCAAAATCTATGGTTGATGAACTATGTGAAATGGGCATAAAGCTTATGGTTTCGGTATGGCCTACAGTTAATTCTTTTAGCGAAAACTGCTTAGAGATGGAAGAAAAAGGCTATCTTCTAAAAAATGAGCAAGGGGTAGACTACCTACAAAGATTTATGATAAAAAATGTTGCTGATGAACACTTGCTACGCGCAAAAGACATACAAAATAGGAACTACTTTGGGTTTTATGATGCTACCAACCCACAAGCACGAGAATACGTGTTTAATAAACTCAAGGAAAACTATTGCAATTACGGCATAGAGGCATTTTGGCTAGATTGCAACGAACCAGAGCTAAGGCATACCGATTTTAGCAATATTCGCTGCCATGCAGGAAATGGTCAGCGAGTTATCAGCGTATATCCCAACGGAACAGCCAAAATGGTGTACGAAGGCTTGAAATCTATCGGCATAACTGATATACTCTCTTTATCACGAAGCGGGTGGTTGGGCGTGCAGAAATACGGAGCGTCACTGTGGTCGGGAGATATAGTATCCAGCTTTTTGGAGCTGAAACGACACATCCCACTGGGACTTAATGTATCAATGAGTGGTGTCCCTTGGTGGAGCAGTGATATTGGTGGTTTTTCAATGCGAAACTGTCCACCCGAAATATTTGAGGAACTGTTGATACGATGGTTTCAGTACGCCACATTTTGCCCTGTCATGCGTATGCACGGTACTCGTAATCCAAATGAGATATGGTCATATAGCGAGCAGGCATACGAAATAATGAAAAACTATATCTTCATACGTGAGAATATGAAAAAATACATTAAACAAGAAATGAAAGAATGCACCGAGCAAGGTATCCCGATAATGCGTCCATTGCTGTGTGAGTTCAGCGAAGATAAGGCGGTATGGGGAATTGGGGACGAGTATATGTTTGGAAGTAAATACTTAGTTGCTCCTGTCACAGAGTACCTTGCACGCACAAAAACACTTTATCTACCATTAGGTTCGGATTGGCAATTTACTCTAGATGAAACGGTATATAGCGGTGGACAGAGGATTACAGTTGATGCACCACTGGAATATATGCCTGTATTTTTGAAAAAGGAGACATTCTCATGAAACCCAATGTTATAATAATTAATGCCGATGATTTAGGATATGGCGACTTGAAATGCTATGGAAATTCGGTCAATAAAACACCCTATCTTGACCATATGGCACAAAAAGGCACAGTGTTTACATCTTGCTATAGCGCCAGTTCCCTGTGCACACCATCTCGCGCAGGTCTTATGACTGGATGTTATCCACCTAGGGTGTCGATGAACCGAGTACTGTTTCCAGGCGAGGCATACGGACTCAATGACAACGAGTACACCATGTCAAAGATGTTTAAACAAAATGGATATAAAACCATGATTATTGGGAAATGGCACTTAGGTGACCAAGTCGAATTCTTGCCCGACAGATATGGTTTTGATGACTACTATGGCATACCATACAGTAACGATATGGGTAGACAACTAAAAAAAGACAGTAGCATAACCGAGTTTCCCCCGCTGCCACTGATAAGCGGGAGTGAAGTGGTTCAGCAACAACCCGACCAATGCTCAATAACCGAGAGATATACCGAAAAGGCTGTGGAGTTTATAAGAGAAAATAAAAGTAAGAATTTCTTTTTGTACCTAGCACATATGCACGTTCATTTACCACTGTACAGTGGAAAACGGTTTGTTGATGAATCAGAAAACGGCGACTTTGGTGCATGTGTTGCAGAACTTGATTGGTCTTGCGGTGTTATTATGCAAGAACTTAAACAGCTAGGATTAGAGGAAAATACTCTGGTTATTTTTACATCAGACAATGGCTCAAAGGCAAACTTTGGTGCGAGTAACTATCCTTTAAAAGGAGCGAAAGGAAGTTCGTACGAGGGTGGATTCAGAGTGCCTATGATAGCGGTTTGGAAAGATAAAATTAAGGAAAATGTGAGATGCAATAGTATCATATCTCAGATAGATTTTTTACCTACACTGCAAACCATGATGGGGACTAACCTCAACAGTGATGTTATTGACGGCTGTGATATGACAAATACACTATTTAATGGACAAAACGTGCGAGATACATTTGTGTATTTTGCAGGCAGGCACAGAGAGGAAAAACTGGGGCTTGCTACAATAGAAGCGATACGCCACGGTGACTACAAACTGTTTTTTTATCGAAGAAATGCACAGTCAGGACTGGACGAACAAGTATATGAATTGTACAATTTAGTAGAAGACATAAGTGAAAGCAAAAATTTGTACTCAGAAACCCCTGAGATTGTGTCACAGATAACCAAGCTATACAATGATTATCAGAGTAGGCTGGGCAACCACTCAACTGGGATTGAAGGGGAGGAGGTGCGAGCGGTCGGTTCAGTAGAAAATCCAGTAGCACTTACCTGTTACGACCCTAATCATCCATATATAGTTTCGTATTATGATAAATTAGAGCGAGGCTGAAAGCCTACAGAAAGGAATATACAAGATGAAAAAAACACCTAATATAGTATATATTTTAGCAGATGACATGGGATATGGAGATGTATCACACTACAACGAAAACTGCAAGTTTACAACCAAATATTTAGATAAACTCTGCAGTGAAGGTGCATATTTTACCGACGCACACACCACCTCTGCTGTTTGCACCCCATCAAGATATGGCATACTCACAGGCAGATATAACTGGCGTTCTCGGCTAAAATGCGATGTGCTTGGAGGTTACTCAGAGCCACTTATTGAGGATGAAACTAAAACTGTAGCACAGATGCTAAAGGAGTGTGGCTATCAAACAGCGTGTATCGGAAAGTGGCATCTTGGTATGAGTTTTACGAAAGATGAAAACTTTGTTGAACTAAAAGGCTTTAGACCTTGCGAGGGCGTGGACTACACAGGCAAAATAAACGGTTCGCCAAACACACGTGGCTTTGACTATTTTTATGGAATAGCAGCTTCGCTGGATATGCCCCCATATTTATATATAGAGAACGACCATTTTACCGAGATACCCACAAGGACTACGGTGGACAAAGGTAATCGCTATTGGCGCGAGGGACCAACCGGGGAGAACTTTGACCACGATAGTGTGCTTGACGTGCTATGCGACAAAGTGCTAGATAAGATAGATGAGTATAAGGACAATCCGTTTTTTATTTATTTTCCGCTGACTGCGCCACATACACCTATTCTACCTTCGAAAGAATTTAAAGGGAAGAGCAACACAAATGACTACGGTGACTTTGTGTTGCACTGCGACGACGTTGTGGGTAGAGTGATGAAAAAACTGGAGAAACTAAACCTAGCCGACGATACTATATTGGTGTTCACAACAGATAATGGCTGTTCCCCTGCGGCACGCTTCGAGGAACTGCATCCGCTAGGGCATTATCCGAATTATATCTTCCGTGGTCACAAGGCGGATATCTATGAGGGGGGGCACCGAGTACCATATATAATCCGTTGGAAAAACGGTATAGTGCAAGGCGAGTGTAAATCCACAGTATGCCTGTCAGATTTTATGGCGACTATGGCGGAACTGATGGACTATCCACTTGCGGACAATATGGCAGTAGACAGCTTTTCAAATTTGAGTCTGTGGAACGGTGTAGAGAAAGCAGTGCGAGAGAGTGTTATACACCATAGTTGTGACGGTTCGTTGTCGTTACGAAAAGGCGACTGGAAGCTTGAAATGTGTCCGGGTTGTGGTGGTTGGCGACAAGTAAAAGAGAAAGAACCTCAAGAAAATAGACCGGATTTTCAGCTGTATAATCTAAGCAAAGATATCTCGGAGCAAAACAATGTAATAGAGCAGTATCCTCAGATATTTGAGGAAATGAAAGCAGAACTGATTAAACAGGTGTTAGATGGTAGAACAACCAAAGGAACTGTGCAAAAAAACCACGGTGAACCAATCTGGGAAGCTGTTAGTTTTTTAAAGAAATCACTGTAAGGGGAGATTTTATGAATAGCAACAAGCCGAATGTATTATTTGTTTTTTCCGATCAACATCGAAAGTTTGATATAGGTTGCTATGGACACGAGTTTGTAAAGACACCTAATTTAGATAGGTTAGCAGGTGAAGGGTTGTTGTTTGAGCACTGTATATCCAATTCGCCCGTGTGCGTGCCCGCTAGAGGAAGTCTGCTCACAGGGCAGTTTGCTGGCAAGCACAAAGCTTTTACCAATGATATAGCGATAGATTGCAGTATACTCAGTGTTGCCGATGTTCTTAGACAGGGTGGCTACCACACAGGCTACATAGGCAAGTGGCATCTTGCTGGTATTCCTCGTGATCAAGCAGTAAAAAAGGAGAGGCGACTGGGTTTTGAACACTGGAAAGTCTGCAACTGCAACCATGATTACCTAAACACCTATTATTATGACGAAAACAATCTCCGTCATGATGTTGAAGGATATGAACCCGAAATATTTACTGACTTGGCAGTGGATTTTATAGCAAAAAATTCAGCCAGCGACACCCCTTGGGCGCTCTATCTGTCACTTGCAACACCACACGACCCATTTGATAGAATTAAAAGCGAATTCCGAGATATTTATAAAGATGTAGAGATAAAGCTTCGTGACAATATAGGCGATAGGGTGCGAATAAAAGAGGGTTTGTATATAGACATAGAAGACTACAAAGAACAAACAAAAGGGTATTTTGGGCATATATCAGCTATTGATAAACAGATTGGTAAACTACTAGCTCAGTTGGAGAAGGTAGGACAGCTAGACAACACCATAATATTTTACACAACCGACCACGGTGATATGTTAGGTAGCCAAGGCGAGAAAGATAAGCAACTTCCGCACGAGGAATCAGTTGCAGTACCGCTAATTGCTTACCACAAAGATAATATTCGCCACGGTGTATGTGATGAACTTATAGGACTTGTTGATCTACCTGTAACTATCGCAAGTCTTGTGGGCTTGGATTTTTCAGCACCAACAGACGGCAAAGACCTAAAAAATTTGTTTGTTGACAGCACGGCAACAAGCTATGACAGTGCATATATATATGATTATTTTCCGTGTCATCAGGCAGAAGGCAAAAATATGAAGGCATGGCGTGGCATACGCACCAAACGATATACCTATGCAGTGCAGTCTGACAACCTAAACTGGGTACTGTACGATAACTTGACTGACCCACTGCAACAAAACAATCTAGCAGGCAAAGAAGAACATAAAGAATTGCAAGATATGTTGTGGCAAATGCTATCAGAGCATATAGCAAAACACGACAAGCTACTTAGTGGACTAGACTATGTAGTTTATTCTCGGCAAGTTGAGGAGTTTAACGCAAGTCAGAATCACTTCAAACGAAAATTAATTGCTAACGAGGTCTGATGATAGAAAAAATAACAATAAATATACGAAAGGTGTGATGTGAAAAGTGTCATATTACTATGTATCTTGTTACAATGAAGACCGTGGGGACGGTAGCAAAGAAAATCCCTTTAAAACTATCGGGCAGGCGGCGCAGATTGCCAAAGCGGGTGATGTAGTGGAGGTAGGAGGAGGCGTTTACCGTGAATGGGTTAATCCGTTAAACAGTGGACTGGGCAACAACGACCGCATTACATATCAAAATACCCCCAACGAACAACCTGTTATGAGTGGTTCGGAGCTTGCTACCAACTGGGAAAAGTACGCTGAGCAGATATGGAAAACGCAGATACCTAATACGGTGTTTGGAGAGCACAACCCATTTTCAGAGCTGATATTTGGCGATTGGTACTACGACCTAGGAAAGCCACACCATACTGGAGAGGTGTTCTTGAACGGCGATGCGATGTTTGAAGTAGCAAGATATGATGAACTTTTAGCTCCACTTGAATATCCATTTTATAATTACAAAGGACTAAGTGCTGTCAAGCAAAAAGACATTGAACACTTAAGAACTTATAAATGGTATGCAGAAGTAGGAGAACAATATACTGTAATTTGGGCAAATTTTGACAGGCTCGACCCAAATACACAGTTGACAGAGTTTTCTGCTCGTCAGTCTTGTTTTATGCCTTTGAAAGAAAACGTAAACTACATCACAGTTTCGGGATTCATAATGGAGCAGACAGCGACACAGTGGTCTCCTCCTACGGCATATCAGTCGGGGACTGTAGGTCCAAACTGGAGCAAGGGATGGATTATTGAAAACTGCACCGTTCGAAATTCAAAATGTGTTGGCATATCACTGGGTAAACGTATAAACCAAAATGATAACGCGTGGTCGTTTAATCCTGCAAAAAAAGGCTCACAAACTCAGACTGAAATGGTGTTTTATAATGTTGTTAACGGATGGGACAAAGAGCATATTGGCAGTCATGTAATACGTAATAACACAATTTACGATTGCGGTCAGGCTGGTATAGTAGGGCATATGGGATGCGCATTTTCGGTGATTGAACACAACCATATATATAATATTAACACGCGTGACGAATTTACAGGGCTGGAGATAGCAGGGATAAAATTTCATGCGCCTATAGACGTTGTTTTAAAAGGAAATTGTATACACAACTGTTTTCGTGGACTATGGTTAGACTGGCAAGCACAGGGCACTCGTGTTAGTGGGAATTCATTTTTTGAAAACCACGACAACGATCTATATATAGAAGTTTGTCATGGTCCTTGCATCGTTGACAACAACGTGTTTTTGTCAAATATAAATCTCTTAAATATGTCACAAGGCACAGCGCTGTTACACAATATATTTGCTGGTGAAATCAAGCTGAAAAAAGAAAAAAGTAGATTTACTATGTATCATTTTCCGCACAGCACACAGATAAAGGGCGTAATACGTTTTTTTGGAGGCGACGACCGAGTAATAAACAATATATTTATAGGCAACAATAAGTCGCCTATTGGTACAGCAAACTACGATGAATACCCCGACATTCAATGGTGGGAAAAGAGCGAAGAACTTTTGGTGCTAGACGAAAACAACCCATTACCAGTTGATGTTTGCAGTAATATGTATTTTAATAACAGCAAGCCTTATATCAACGAAAAAGATGCTTGTGTGGTAGACTGTAATTCTGTAAATATTTGGGTAACAGAGCTAGACGGAAATTTCTATCTCAACACAAATCTTTACAGCATAAACGCTGATTTTAAAACTAATATTATAACCACACAGCGACTGGGCAGGGCATTTCAACCGGATGCTTCTTTTGAAGATGGCGATGGTAATGAAATAGTGTTTAACACCGATTTCGTAGGTGATATTGGCAGTGGTGATATGCAAAAAGGGGCTTTTTTACGTGGAAATGCTAAATTGCTTTTATTTAAATCCTATTGAACCTACTGAACAAGTTTAAGTATTCTGTAAATCAGGTAATTTCAAAGAGTCTCTTGAAAAAGTTGGATTTAGAAATTATAGAAAAGATAATCCAACAATTACTAAATTAATAGACTATCTTTGGAAAAAAAGTGTTAAAAGCAAATATCAATTTGTGGTGCTGTTTCACAGATGTCTTGGGAGAGCACTACAATGGTATTGTAGAGGTAGTCGGTTCGAGTCCGATATTCTCCACCAAAATCCACTCAAAATTCGAGTGGATTCAGACTGTCAAAAAACTGATGTTTTCGAGGTTGAAAACATCAGTTTTTTGACAGTCTGGTATATAGAGTTTTCTTGTTTATTTTAGACAATATGCGACGCGTTAATCATCACAAATTAATTTAAATAATATGTTTTACAACGTAAGCAATAGAGCCACATAAGAATGTGTAGTCATCTAAGCCGAGTGAGTGAAGAATTAGTCAAAGGAATTAATCTCTCGATGTCAGACTACTTAACTCTCATGTTGCTTATATTTTCACCTCTTAATAGTTATTTGGGACTTATGCGGAGGATTTTAAAAGAAACTGCACTTGTTTCAGTCTATTTTCTTTCTGGTACCAATTGTGTATTATATTCTACCAAATATAAATTACTTATTGACTAAATCAGTAATGTTATATAATATAGATACAGAAGGGGTGTAAAGATGCTTATTATCGGAATATGCGATGCAGATACAACTATCAGGGTTATACTTTCTGATTTTATAAAAAAATATAAAGAACAAACAGGAGTCATTATTCAAGTGCTCTCTTATGATAACGGTGAAAAATTACTTGCTCATTATCCATTAGAAATGGATTTGATATTTTTGGAAATACCCTTCAAAAGAATGAATGGTATTGAGATAGCTAAAAAAATCAGAAGTGTTGATTCTATGGTAAATATTGTGTTTTTAACTACTGTATTAAACCGTGCCTTTGAAGCATACAAAGTTAAAGCAAATAATTACCTTATCAAGCCATTAAAGTATAGCAGTTTTTTAAAAGAAATTGAAGAAGTAAGAAATAAAAAAGGTCATAAACGTTTCTTTATCGAATCAAATGCAAGAGGCGTTTATAAAATATACATCAAATCTATTACTCACATTGAAACAATAGCACATAACACAAACATAAACACTGAATTAGATTGTATTTTAAGCTATAAACGAATGAAAGAGCACGAAGCAATTCTTTTTGAACGTTATTTTATTAGGTGTCATTCTGGATATATAGTTAATTTGTTGTTTTTTGAAAAACTGGAAAATAATGATATTATCCTCACAACACAAAAAAGGATACCCATAAGTCGGCAGAAACGAAATGAGGTTCTTAACAGAATTAAGGAATTATTTATTGAGGGTGATAAGGTTTGAGATTTTAAATCTCACGATTTAAATTTTATAGATAACTAAGAAAGTACGGTCATAATTATGAGTATAAATAAAGGTACTAATAATATCAAAGAGAGATTTTTGACAATTATATGGGCACTAAAATTAGCATTGAAAATTGATGCTAAGTTATTGATAATTTGGGGAACACTCAGCACGGCTCTTTCGATTCTCCCAGCAGTAGCACTTCATTTTAATAGACAATCCGTATCTGTTCTATCAAATTTTATATCTACAGGAAATGGAGATTTTATTGATGTATTACCGTTTGTTTTAACTTTGGGAATTGTCTTAACTATTGTAGGGATATCGAAAAGAATTACAGGAGATTTTCTTTATTTTATTATGTATGATTCCTACTATTTCGGACTTGAAGAGCATTATATGAACTTGATCTCAAATTTAGAAATAAAGACAATAATGGATAAGAAATATCGTGATGATTATTCAGCTGTTCTCTATAGATGTGGCTCGCTTACCGATTTTATCAGTTCGGGGTGTTTATTTATATCAAAACTAATTGGTGCAATTTCAATTTTAGTCGTTATTTTTCAAGTTTCAACAAACGTTTTTTTCTTTTCACTGGTATATTTAGTGTTAATCCTTGCGTTAAATATATTCAGTTTCGATAAAGTTCGTTGGGATGCAAGAAAATACAGTGATGCAAGCCGGATTAGCAATTACTATCAAAGTTCTGTGATGACACCGGGTGTAGCGAAAGAACTTCGAATATATGACCTTGGAAAAGATATGCTTGAAAAATGGGAAACTTCTTATAAGGAAGTTGAAAAGTTTGATAAGACATTTGTAAAACTGAGACAAAAAATATCTTTTATCAGTAGTTTTACTTTTTTCGTTTTTGTTTCAGTTGTAATGGGATACAGTATAATTAAAGTTTCAGACGGCACGATGACAGTTGATATTTTTTTAATGCTCTATATTATGGGACAAAGCATAAGCGAAATATCTCAGGTGATATCTTCTTCATTACAAGAAACCGATAGAGGATTGTTTTTCTTAAATATATTAAGAAAAATGGAAAATTCTATCCCTAAGGAACAAAAAGACTGGCAAGAAGGATTTGAAAGCAGTGATGATGAAGTAGTATTTAAGGCGGAAAATATTTCTTTTTCATATGACGATGAAAAAAATGTTCTACATAATATTAACTTTTCTATAACAAAAGGTGAAACTATAGCCCTTGTTGGATTAAATGGCAGTGGGAAAAGCACTTTGGTAAAACTTTTATTAGGATTGTTTTCGCCCAACAGCGGTAAACTAAGTTTTCATGGCAAAGAATACGACAGCAAAACAAAGGGCGCAGTTATGAGAAGAGTGGGAATGTTTTTTCAAGATTTTTTTATCTTCCATGCGTCATTGCGAGAAAATATTGGTTTTGGCGATTTGAAAAACTTAGGAAATGACCAAAAAGTAACAGAAGCCCTTAAAAAAGGTGGGGCTGATAAACTAGTAAAACGTTTTCCGAAGGGTTTGGAGCAGTGGTTGCTTAAAAACATACTCAAAGATGGAGTTATGCTTTCCGGTGGTGAAAAGCAACGTGTAGCAGTATCAAGAGCACATATGAGTGATAAAGATGTATTAATCTTTGATGAACCAGCAGCAGCTCTCGACCCTATTGCAGAAATGACTCAATTTTATACAATTAAAGAAAAAATAGCAGAAAGAACTGCAATATTAATAAGTCATAGGGTTGGTTTTGCAAGGCTTGCAGATAGAATTTTCGTGCTTGATAAAGGAAGACTAGCGGAAATAGGAACACATGATGATTTAATAGACAAAAACGGCATATATGCAAAATTATTCAACGAGCAAGCCCAGTGGTATGATGTGAAAGAGGGTGAGATGAATGAATAAGCTAGAAACATTTTTAAAAGCTTTCGTAATCAGTATACAGTTAAAAGGTGCCTTTTCAATATTTATCAGTATTTTAGGCTTTGCGACTGCGTTTACACCTGTTATCATTGCCTCAAAACTTGCGGTACTTACCGACATATTACAGGATATGACAACTACTAACGATGGTATTAACAATGCATGGCATACCTTTATTATTATTGTTGTTCTATATATAGCACAGCTTGTAATAATCAATTTACAGCAATACTGCAACGGAATAGACGCTGTTAAAATAGAGAAATATATTAAAAAGTTAATATTGAAGCACAAATGTGAAGTTAAATATAAATATATAGAAAATTTTGATGACTTTCAAAAAAGAATATCTTTTATTGAAAAATACGCTGGTCGTGACATGGTCAAAGGCATCAGCAACATAATAACTATCTTACAGAATTCTGTTTTATTCATCACCGCCTCGATAGCGTTATGGAATGTCAGCCCGATAATTGTAATAATAATTGTCATCACTGCTGTTCCTGCAGCGATATTTTCATTTTTACAATCGGAAGAAACCTTTCGAGGTCGTGCAAAATGGATTGAAGAAGGTGCACTTGCTATACATTATTTTATTTTGATTGCTGGCGGAGCTTTTAACGGTGGATTGCAAGAGATACGACATTTTGGATTATTCAACTATTTAAAGGCTCGTTGGCGAGCTATTGCCGATGAGTATTTAAGCAAGAAGAACAAAATCATGAAGAAACATATTAAGTATAATATTATTGCAGATTTTTTAAGGAGTGTTGTTTATATTGCAATTCTTATAATTACAGCATACTTAATGTACCAAAACCCTATAATCGGTCTAGGTACATTTACCTTAGTATTCACTCTATCAAACCAACTTCAAACAGCAACCGCTGATATTTTGGTGAAAACTATGATAATTATTCAAAACATTCCGTATATGCAAGAAATTTTCTATCTTGATAATTTAGACCGAGAGAAATACACTTATCAAGATAAAAAAAATTCTGGGGAAATAACGTTTAGGAATGTTTCTTTTGCTTATCCAAATTCTGATAAAGAAGTGCTCAAGGATATTAATGTAAACATAAAAGACGGAGAAAAAATCGCTATTGTGGGTGAAAACGGAAGCGGAAAGTCAACATTTATTGCCCTTTTATGTGGTATGTTTGAAGCGCAAAAAGGGTCTGTATTAATCGGAGGGATGGATATTAACGAAAATACAGCCTTGTGTCGCAAGGGAATTTCTGTAGTTTTTCAGGATTTTGCTCAATACGAGGCAACACTCAGAGAAAATATCACCGTTTCGGATAAATCAAAAAATGATGATGATAATAAAATATTTGAAATGCTGAAAAAAATTAACGTGGACGATGTTATCTCTTCAAAGGAAAATGGTCTTGATGAAATCGTTGGCTCTTTTTCTGAAAAATCAAATAACTTGTCGGGCGGACAATGGCAGAAAATATCTATAGCACGGGCAGCATATCGTGATAAAGCAAATATAATGATTCTTGATGAGCCAAGTTCTGCACTTGATCCAATTGCCGAAACCGAGCTATATCGTAATTTTAATAAGCTTTCATCAGATAAAACTACAATTTTAATATCACATCGTTTAGGCATAACTGCAATAGTCGATAGAATTCTTGTTTTCAAAGACGGTGAAATAGTCGAAAGCGGTTCTCACAAAGAGTTAATGTTAAAAAACGGATATTACTCCCACATGTACCAAGTACAGGCAATGTGGTATAAATAATATGCAAAAAGGGGGGCGATTTGTAGACGCATATTCTTTATGGAATGAGGAGGGATAGATGACAGCAAAATGATAAGACTTGCTGTGCTTATAGATGAGCTACCGTGGGTTCAAATGAACATTGATTGCGAATTGACAGTCGAAAATAAATTTTGGTTTGTGCCAATTATAATAGATAAAAAGGAGTTTAATGAAATGAAATTAAGAAATGAAACTATAGCATTGTAAGAAGATATAGAAAATCGAATTA
>CAYJBU010000060.1:13551-14005 GCA_964368155.1 uncultured Eubacteriales bacterium
TGGAGAGCTTTTGTAAATGATGAAAACAAAGATGATATTTTTACACCAAAAAGGACAAGACCTAATAAATCTTTAGTAGAAAGACAAAAAATAAACATTAATGAGGCCTTACTTGATAAAGAATTAATGTTTTTAAGAGAGATGCAAGGTGTCTCCAACGCTTTAGAGGGCGAAACATCAGGATTAGCAATTAGAGCAAATTACGGTACCGGAATTATGACTTCACTTTTTGGTGCTAAAGTGTTTACAATGCCTTACGAAAATGATACTTTGCCAACTACGTACTCTTTTAATGATGATAAAATTAAAAAAGTTTTAGACAAGGGTGTTCCCGATTTATTGAATGGCTTCGGAAAAAATGTTTTTGAGACAGGTGAATTTTTTAAAGAGGTATTATCTAAGTATCCTAAAATATCTAAATATGTCAGTGTTTATCACCCCGATACTCAAGGTC
>CAYJBU010000061.1:0-13898 GCA_964368155.1 uncultured Eubacteriales bacterium
TTTTACGGCTTATCTTGATACTTTCTGCTGTATTTTCGCCAAAGGCGAAAATCGCAGGTATTAATTATTTTCCAATAAAACTTCGCCCTTACGTGGAAGAATGGAAAACATATGCTTTTTCTTTACGAAACTAATTCTTTGCTGACCTTGTAAAAAACCATTTTCCATTTCTTTACTGCAAACAGGACAATTCAAATTTTATCGCCTCCGTGAAACTACATCATTTGTTTTGCTTATACCAGATGATTTTATTCCTTAACAAAAATTGTAGCATTAAATGTCATAGTTTGAGGGCCATATGTATATTTCATCCCTGCTTTTTCACATTCGCGACTGACAAACAGTCCACACGCCTCCATACTAGGAGCTAATTCTTCGGGATATCGACATGGTGCTTCAGGGTAAGTGCATTTTTCGCATTTACTACATCCATTTGTGCCCATTGCCAAAATATCCAAACCCATTTCTCTTAACTCTTTTGCAAGAATTCTAAGACTTTTACCACATCTACTGCTAGCTTTTTGAATTGCGTCCCAGTCATAGTCATCTTCCATTTCCTCGGTAGCTTGTAAAATCATCGCATAGTCATATGATTTGACTCTCGCACTTATCTCTTCTAATGTTCCGCAAGCAGGAGGACATGCCCATCTAGTGTTGTATTTTCCGCATTTATTAACTTTACACATATCGTGGATTTCAGATAAAAATTCCATCTTATTAATATCTGCATACCCTACATGATCAAATCCTGATTTTTCGGCAATTTCTAACGTAGCTTTTCTTTTTCCAATTTCAATGTACATAATATATCCCCGTCATGGCATTGCACCCTATGCAACCATAGACTTCACCTTTCAAAGTGTTATTTAATTTGAGAAACAAAGTAAACTATTTCAATATAATGCAAGTAGGGGCGAACAGCGTTCGCCCGAATTAGAGTGTTTTAATTAATTTAGATTATTTTTTTAATCTTTTCTTTGCTTGTACTTGAATTGGAAGACCAAACAAATTGATAAAACCTGCGCTGTCATTTTGGTCATATACTTCATCTTCATCAAAAGTAGCTATTTCTTCGTCATATAATGAAAACGGAGAAGTTACACCAGCGTCAATAATATTCCCTTTATATAATTTCAATTTAACTTCGCCTGTAACAGTTTCTTGAGTTACATTAACAAAAGCGTCCATTGCTTCTCTTAAAGGAGTGAACCATTGACCAAAATACACTAATTCTGCATATCTTAGACCAATCATTTGCTTGTAGTGATAAGTGTCTCTATCAAGACAAATTTCTTCGAGTTTGTTATGAGCGTGATAAAGAATTGTTCCACCCGGGGTTTCATAAACACCACGTGATTTCATTCCAACAAGACGATTTTCAACAATATCAGCTAGTCCAATACCATTTGCACCGCCAAGTTCATTAAGTTTTGCAACCATGTCAATTCCACTCAACTTCTCACCGTTTAACGAAATTGGGTTTCCTTTTTCAAAACCGATTGTAATATAAGTAGGTTTATCAGGAGCCATTTCAGGTGAAACGCTCATTTCAAGAAAACCTTCTTTATTGTACATAGGTTCGCTGTCAGGATTTTCCAAATCTAAACCCTCGTGAGATAAATGCCAAAGGTTTTTATCTTTTGAGTAGTTTGTTTCTCTGCTAATTTTTAGTGGAATGTTATGTGCCTCTGCGTAGTCTATTTCTTCGTCACGAGATTTAATATCCCACTCACGCCAAGGGGCAATTATAGCCATGTCAGGAGCAAACGCTTTGATTGTAAGTTCAAAACGAACTTGGTCGTTTCCTTTTCCAGTGCAACCATGACAAATAGCGTCTGCATTTTCTTCAAGAGCTATTTCAACAATTCTTTTTGCAATGATAGGGCGAGCAAAAGAAGTTCCTAAAAGATAATTCCCCTCATAAACTGCGCCTGCTTTCATGGTTGGATATACATAATCTTGTATAAATTCTTCTCTTAAATCCTCTATATATAATTTAGAAGCACCTGTTTTTAACGCTTTTTCTTCAAGACCATCAAGCTCTGTTCCTTGACCAACGTCTCCTGAAACTGCAACAACTTCACAATTGTTGTAATTTTCTTTTAACCAAGGGATAATAATCGAGGTATCAAGGCCTCCTGAGTATGCTAAAACAACTTTTTTTATATCTTTTTTTGACTTTGCCATATATAATCATTCCTTTTTTATTTAATATAATATTATTATACACGTTTATAGCAAAAAATCAAGTGTTTTTTGAATATTTATTCAAAAATTTTATTTTTATACATTAATATCGTATATTTATTACTTTTAACTTAAGAATAAAAATAAATTTATAAATTTCGGGTTTTGTTGTCTATTTCATAGAGGTATAATTTCAGTTGGTTAGCCACTAGGAGCTACTCATTAAAACAACAAAAAAGGATACCTTTGAACACCCTCAAATTCGTTAGTTTTTAAGTCTAACTTCTTTGAGTTGGTACAAAGATATCCGAATAATGCAAAAATTTCGCGTGTTAACAATTTCATTCCTCGGTACTGAGAAAGATGAATTAAATCTAATTTGTTACTGATAAAAATATATAATAGGATTTATAGAATTATTTTTTGAAAATTCCCATAGGTTTACCAAGTGGAAGAAACTCTCTTTCAAAAGTCGCATTTAATACGTTTGCACCAACTCCATAGAAAGAAACAATTGATATAGCAAGTTCAGCAAATGCAGCTAATTGGTGGAAGAAGTGTGGCATAAAACCAAGTGTGCTGCACGATAACCCAATGAACAAAAGATCAATTAGAACAAAATCAATGAATAATAATTTATTTGTTTCTGTTGAAGCCAGTGTCATAAGTAGTGTAAAAATTAAATACCCAATAAAAGCGAAGCCCAACTGTTTACTATCGGCGGTTGCTTGCATTGTTTCTCCAAACACTCCGTTTTGAATAAGCCAAGATGAACCCATGCCCATCCAAAATAGACCATAGCCAAAGAAAGCAGTAGCGCCAAAAACATTTTTTAATTTTAAATCCATTGCGCCAGCATAAATTTGTGCGACTGCACCTAAGAAGAATGCCCAGGGGATGATTAGAGATGTGCCCTCTGTGATGCCTAATTTTTGCGATGCTGCAACCAGCGTTACCATTGAAAGTCCTAGAAGTCCGATTGCGGACGGGTTGCCCACACTCACCGAAACATTTGTTGTCGAGCCTGATACTTGCTCCATTATAAATCCTCCAAAAAATTATGATAAATAATTATATCATTTGAGTTTGGTAAACACAAGGAAAAACAAGCTAAAACAATTACTGTAATTTAATGTAGAATTTTGTCTAATACTTCTATAATTTCAAAAAATTGTAAAATTCGTAAAAAAAGGCTGCCTCATTAAGGTGAAATCCGTTAATGCGACAGCTTTTTGGTGGTTCTATTGCTTTTAAGATACTCAACAATAGGATTTAGCCCTTTTGAGCAACAACAATATTTTTGTATTAGAGTGCAAGTTTCATGTCTCCGTCTTTAACCCATTTAATTTTCTTAAAGAACAAATGAAAAGCAAGTGAAAGAACTGCAGGCAGAATAAAATGTAATAACGCAATATACAATGCAAGAATATAGGGGTCTGTGTTTTGCATGGAGGCGATAGTTCCAAATTGTCCAACAAAACCACTGGTTCCCATTCCTGCACCAGAAGCTTCGTTTGTCATTTGAAAAACTGTTGTTGATAGTGGTCCTATAACAGCAGAAGCTAAAGTAGGCGCTAACCAAATTGCCGGTTTTTTCATTATGTTACCAAATTGTAGCATAGAAGTTCCTACTCCTTGTGAAATAAGACCTCCAAAACCGTTTTCTTTGTAACTAGTAACAGCAAAACCAATCATTTGAGTGCAACATCCTACTGTTGCTGCTCCTGCAGCTAAACCTGTTAAATCTAACATTATACATAGTGCAGCTGAACTTATCGGAGCGGTAAGCGCCATTCCTACTATGACAGCTACAACGATACCCATAGGAATAGGAGAAAGGGTTGTAGCAGTATTGATAACTTCGCCCAAACCCAACATCAAAGCACTGATTGGAGGTCCCATGAATTGCCCAACCGAGCATCCGACAACAATCGTAACTATAGGAGAAACCACTATATCAATTTTTGTTTTTCCACTAACCAGCGAACCAATTTCACTTCCTATCAACGAAGCTAAATAGGCACCGACAGGCCCTCCTAAAGAATAACCAAAAGCTCCTGTGACTACACTTGAAAACATAACCAGAGGTTTTGCTTTTAATCCCCATGACACAGCTGCTCCAATAGCACCGCCCACCACAGGAGATGATGCAGAAACGACCGATGCAAATTCTGAAAGAAAACCCATGTAAGGAATTTTACCGATTTGAGATAGAATTAAACCGATTATCAAAGAAGAGAACAAACCGAGTGCCATAGCACTCATTGCATCAACAAAGTATCGTTTTGCATAAGTTTTTAGTAGTGTCACTGTATAAAACCTCCAAAAAATGTATTTTTATAGATTTTAACACATCAAAATTAATCTATCAATAAAATAGAATGCGAATTTTATCATTTTTTTGATATGCAAAAATGTATAAATTGATATACCAATTTGAATAACAATAAAAAAATATTTCATAATTATATAGTTTACACTTGCAATTTAGACCAAAAAGACTTAAAATGAATAAAGACAGTATAATAAATTCATTTTTGAAGTTAAAGGTGGTGACCCAAGTATAATACAATCAAACTTTTTATGTATTATACTTATGCAAAATGAATATAGAATTATCAGAAAGAATTAAGAATGTGCAAGACTCATTCTCTAAAGGGCAAAAGTCTATTGCAGCCTATATCATGAAAAATTATGATAAAGTAGCGTTTATGACTGCGTCAAAACTTGGGAAAACAGTAGGAGTTAGTGAATCTACTGTTGTGAGATTTGCTACTGTTCTGGGCTACTCTGGTTATCCTGAACTGCAAGAAGGAATGCAGGATATGATTAAAAACAGGCTTACTTCTGTTGAAAGATTAGAGTTAGTAAATAACACAATTCCATTTGAAATGCTTTTAAACAGGTCTATTGAGCAAGATATTGGGATATTAGAAACAACAAAGAGAGACGTTTCCAGCAAAGATTTTTATAAAGCTGTCGAGGCTATTTCTAAAAGTGAAACAATTTATTTGATTGGAACTGGAAGTGCTTACGCTCTAGCAACCTTTCTGTTTCATTATTTGAATTTGATTTTTGATAGAGTCGTGATGATTGACCCCAGCAGTGAGGCTCAATCCTTTGGACAGATGATAAGAATAAAAGAAAACGATGTCCTAATTGGAATTAGTTTTCCCAGATATTCAAAAAAAGTTGTTAAGGCAATGAAATTTGGTGCTTCTAAAGGTGCGTGCGTTGTAGCGATAACCGATAATGTGATGTCTCCTATTTCTGAAAATGCAAATTATGTTTTAGCGGCAAAAAGTGATACAGTGTCTTTTGTTGACTCACTCGTAGCACCTCTGAGCTTAATTAATGCTTTGATTGTTACAATTGCCACTACACGAAAAGAAAAAGTGGTTGAAACGTTGAACTCACTTGAAGACATTTGGGACGAATATGGAATATATGAAAAAGTAGAAGAGGAAAATAATGAAGTATGATGTCCTTATAGTTGGTGCAGGAGCAGCAGGCCTAATGGCAGGAGCTCTAGCTTGCGAAAATGGAAAAAATGTATTGCTGTTTGATAAAAATGATAAAACGGGTAGAAAACTGAGAATTACAGGAAAAGGAAGATGTAATCTATGTAATAATTGTTCAGTAACGGAAGTGATTGAAAACACTATAAGTGGGGGCAAGTTTTTATTTTCTGCGCTAAACTCTTTTTCTCCATGTGATTTGATGGATTTTTTTGAACACAGAGGGGTTTCATTGAAAACCGAAAGAGGAAACAGAGTATATCCAATTTCCGAGAAAGCAGATGATATTGCAGATTTATTACATGAAACCATTGTAAGCAATAATGGTAAAATATTAAAGGAAACTGTTACTAACCTAATAATTGAAGGTGATATAGTTACAGGGGTTAAAACTTCAAATGGTAAGTATTTTTCTGATAAAGTTATTATTGCAACAGGTGGTCTTTCATATAAAGCTACTGGTAGTACAGGTGACGGATATAAGTTTGCAAAAAAATCTGGTCATGACGTCACCGAACTTTTACCATCTTTAGTTGGAATGGATTCAAAAGATTTTTTCATCCCAGAGCTTCAAGGTTTAAGTTTAAAAAACGTTAAGGTGACGCTATATAAAAACGAAAAAGAAGTTTACCAAGATTTTGGAGAAATGCTTTTCACTCACTTTGGAGTAAGCGGACCTGTCATACTAAGTGCTTCCACAAAAATCCGTGATAGAGAAACTTATAGACTTTCAATTGATTTAAAACCAGCATTAAATGAAGAAAAATTAGATTTACGTTTAATCAGAGACTTTGAAGAATATAATAATAAGAACTTTGAAAATTATTTACCCGAGTTACTACCTAAAAAGTTAATTCCAATTGTAACTCAGTTATGTAATATTAAGTCCGAAACAAAGTGTCACTCTATAACAAAAGTTCAACGTAACTGTATAATAAAAACGCTTAAGAATTTATCAATAAATATCGAAGGATTAAGGCCTATTAATGAAGCAGTAGTAACAGCGGGTGGGGTTAGCTTAAAGCAAATAAATCCTAAAACCATGGAATCAAAAATTGTTAAAAATTTGTATTTTATTGGTGAAGTATTAGATTTGGACGCCTACACAGGAGGTTTTAATTTACAGATTGCTTTTTCTACCGCTTATTTGGCGGCTACGCATATATAAGTAAAGCCTACTGAATAACAAGTTATTCAGTACAAACGCAAAGCGTTTGTTGTAAAATTCGCTCACAGAGCAAATTTTACGGCTTATCTTGATACTTTCTGCTGTATTTTCGCCAAAGGCGAAAATCGAAGTGCAAGGATTTTATTATAATGTCAAGAAAACCCTTGCACTTCGACAACTTGAAAACAGCTTTCTTTTGCGTTAGAATGCCATTTTCAAGTTGTTCAGCAGGTATTAAGTATGTAGTAATAGTTTGAAACTAGCTTTAAACTATTAAATCTAAAATTAATAATGCTCTTCTCATTCTTTGTTCTTCGCATGATAAGAGTCGCACTTTACACTATATTTTGTGCCGAAGCGAAGCGGCGGAATGGAGCATTAATATGATTTCAATAGCGATAGACGGTCCTGCTGGTGCAGGAAAGAGCAGTGTTTCAAAAGCAGTTGCTAGAAAATTAGGATTTATTCATGTGGACACAGGTGCATTATATCGTACTGTAGCGGTTCATTTAGTTAAAAATAATATAGATGTAAAAAATATTGAGGCGGTTGAAAAGTCCCTTTTAGAAATCGATGTAACTATGGATTACAAAGAAGACGGACAGCACATGTATTTATGCGGAGAAGACGTGACTACTCAATTAAGAACTCCCGAGGTTTCTATGATGGCTTCTACTTCTTCTGCTATACCTTCTGTTAGAGCTTTTTTGCTAAAGCTACAAACAGACATGGCGAAAAAGTATAATGTAGTAATGGATGGAAGAGACATAGGGACGGTCATTTTACCAAATGCACAAGTTAAAGTGTTTTTGACTGCAAGCGCTCATGAAAGAGCAAGACGCAGAACCCTTGAGCTGAAGGAAAAAGGAATAATTGAAGATTTTGATAAAGTTCTTAAGGAAATTGAAGAGAGAGACTTTCAAGATTCAAACAGGGAGATTGCGCCTCTTAAAGCTGCAGAAGACGCAGTCGTTTTAGATAGCACTGGCTTGACTTTGGAACAAGCTATTGAAAAATTCGTTGATATTGTAAGGCTCAAAACTGAAAAGGATGGACTTTCACTGTGAAAAAAGAAAAAAAATCATTAATTTATCGTTTTGCTGCTGCTTATGTAACAAAACTATTCAGATTAATATTTAGATGTAAAGTTCTAGGGAGAGAAAACATACCAAAAGAAGGAGCTATTCTTTTTTCAAGTAGTCACGTTTCTGTTTATGACCCGATATTCATTGGAGATTTGTGCCAAAAACGAAAAGTGCGTTATATGGCTAAAGATAGTCTTTTTAAAAAAAAGCTCATTTCTAAGCTACTGTATTCATTAGGAGCTTTTCCTGTTGTAAGAGGAAGTGGGGGAGAAGATGCTTTAGGAGAAGCTAAGAGTATATTGCATGATGAAGGAGTTCTTTGTGTTTTTATCGAAGGCACTCGCTCGAAAGACGGTAATTTACAAAGACCTAAAACAGGTGTTCCACTTTTAGCTTTTGAAACCTCGGTTAACATAATACCAATTTCCGTAATAGGACAAGGTGGAAATTTGCCAAGAAAATTCAAGAAAACTTGCGTAAGCATTGGTAAGCCAATTACTATAGAAGAGGCAGGAATTACAGATAGCTCGAGTATGCATTACAGACGAGGAGCAAAATATATTATGGGGAAAATCTCTGAGCTCAGGGAAGAAGCTATTAAGTATATGGAGAATTAATCACAGTTTAAAAGGTGAATGTTATAAATGAGTATTAAACTAGCAAAAAGTGCAGGTTTTTGTTTTGGGGTTGATAGAGCAGTTAAAACTGTTTTTAAATTACTTGAAGAAGGAAAAAAAGTATCTACTTTAGGTCCAATAATTCACAATCCTCAAGTAGTTGAAGATTTAGTTTCTCGTGGAGTTCTGGTGGTAAATTCTGTTTTTGATTTACCTAAAGATTATGTTTTGGTGATAAGGTCACATGGAGTCGGGCAAACAATTATTGACTATATTACCCAACATAAAATAGATTTCGTAGATGCTACTTGCCCTTTCGTAAAAAAAATTCATAAACTTGTGAGTGAGGTTGAAGGTGATGACAAAGTCGTCTTAATTGCAGGCGATAAAGAGCACCCAGAGTTGGTTGGAATTGTTGATTATTGTAAGACCAAGGTCCATGTTTTCAAAAATGAAATTGAACTAGAAAAAATCTTGGTCAATTCAAACAATTTTGCAGGCAAAAAATTGTATTTTTTCGCCCAAACGACATTTAATTTAATTATTTGGAAAAAATCCATTGAAATTATCAAAAAGGTATGTACAAATGCAAATTTTTTTGATACAATATGTAGTGCAACCGCAAAAAGACAAAAAGAAGCAGAAAATTTAGCAAAAGAAAGTGATGCAATGATTGTTATCGGCGGAAAAGAGAGTTCTAACACACGAAAGTTAAAAGAAGTTTGCTCTTTACATGCAAAGACGTATCATATTGAAACGTCAAAAGAACTCCCTGAGTTTGATAGGGGAATAAATATAGGAATAACTGCCGGCGCATCCACGCCGGACAGTATAATAAAGGAGGTACTTGTTACCATGACAAGCATAGAAAACTTAGAGTATAATGACAATGAATTTGCGGAGCTTTTGGAAGAGTCTCTGAAAAATTTTAATACAGACGAAAAGGTGCACGGCGTTGTAGTTGGTATAACACCAAACGAAGTGTATGTTGACGTAGGAAGGAAGCAAGCAGGTTTTATTCCAATTAACGAACTTTCCAGCGACCCTAATGTTAAAGCAGAAGATATCGTTAAAATTGGTGATGAACTATTACTTCTCATTATGAAAACTAATGACCAAGAAGGAACCATTATGCTTTCTAAAAAGCGTATTGATGCACAAAAAGGTTGGGAAGATTTACAAAATGCTAAAGATAATCAAGATATATTGACTGCGAAAGTTACTGAAATAGTAAAAGGCGGGGTTATTATTGCTTATAACGGCGTTAGAGTTTTCATTCCTGCTTCTCAAGCTACTGCACAAAAAGAAGATAAAATTGAAGAGCTTAAAGGTACAGAGCAACAATTCAGAATTATAGAAGTCAACAGACAAAGAAGACGTGCGGTAGGTTCTATTCGTTCTGTTCTTAGAGAGCAAAGAAAAGCAGAACAAGAAAAACTTTGGGAAAACCTTGAAGAAGGAAAAGATTACAAAGGTATCGTTAAATCATTGACAAGCTTTGGTGCGTTTGTTGACATCGGTGGTGTTGATGGAATGGTTCACGTTTCTGAGCTATCTTGGACAAGAATCAAAAATCCTGCTGAAGTATTAACAGAGGGCGAAGAGATTTTAGTTTACATAAAATCTCTTGACAGAGAAAATTCAAGAATATCTCTTGGTTACAAAAGAACTGAAGATAATCCTTGGGAAATCCTTAAAACTCAATATCCTGTTGATACAGTTTGTGAAGTTACTATTGTAGGCATGACTACTTTTGGTGCTTTTGCAAAAATCATTCCAGGTATTGATGGATTAATCCATATTTCACAAATTGCTGACAGAAGAATTGATAAACCTCAGGATGTTCTAAAAGTCGGTCAAATAGTTAATGCAAAAATTACTGAGATTGATTTTGATAACAAACGTGTTTCTTTATCTATCAGAGCTTTACTTGAAGAAAATCAAGATGAGTTTGTTGAAGAAGAAACATCAGAGTCAGAAGAGACTGAGCAAGAATAATTATTTAAGACTGTGTCAAAATTGTACAATATAACTTTAGGCTACTGCGTTTTTCGTGGTAGCCCAGAGTTAGTGTAACTTAAAATTGCTTTTTTTAGTTGTTTTTTGTTGCAATTTGTAGATTTTGACATAGTTTTTCTGCTATATTGAAGTAATAATTTCCTTTGGAGGCAATTAAGATGAAAAGAGTAAAAAAACCGGTTGTTTTTATCGTTGTCGTATTTATTGCGGCTTTGGTTTACACGGCTTTTTTTGGAATTAGACTAGATTTAGGTGGAACAGAGCCTACAATCATAGTAAAAGGAGCACAAGATATCCGTTGGGGCATTGATATACGAGGTGGGGTAGAGGCAACATTTGCACCTGCCGATGGCGTTGAAGCTACTCCTGAAGAATTAGATGCTGCTAAAGCAATTATAGAAATTCGTATGGTTTCTCAAAACATTACAGATTATGAGCTTTACACTGATCGCACTAACAACAGAATTATTGTACGTTTTCCGTGGAAAAGTGGAGAAACTGAATTTAATCCTGAAGAAGCTATAAAAGAGTTATCTGCTACTGCAATACTTACTTTCAGAAAAGGGATGGAGTACGAGAACGAACATTTTGACGAAAATGGAATGCCAGTGTTTACTGTTCCTGCAGGCGAAACAGCAGAAGTCATATATCTTGAGGGCTCAGAGATTATTGAAGCTCAAGCTGTAGTCATTCCTAATGAAACGACTGGTGGAAATGAATATGCAGTTTCTTTCAAGTTGTCAGAAGAAGGAACAGAGAAGTTCGCACAAGCTACATCTGAAAATTTGGGTGAAATAATTTCAATTTGGATGGACGATCTAATGATTTCGTATCCCCGTGTAGACAGCACAATCACAGAGGGTGAGGGAATTATTAGCGGAAACTTTACAGCTGCAGAAGCTGCTCAGCTTGCGACAAATATTCAAGCAGGAGCGCTACCTTTTGCATTAGAAGCAACTGATTTCGGAGTTAACAACCCTGAATTAGGGCTTCAGTCTTTAGACGCGATGCTAATTGCAGGAATAATTGCATTTATTTTAATAGCAATATTCATGACTATTTCATTTAAGTTACCGGGTGTTGTAGCAGTCATTGCATTGCTTGGGCAATTGGGAATTACATTTGCCGCTATATCGGGTTATTTTCCGAATTTTGATAGTTTTACTATGACTTTACCGGGAATTGCTGGTATCATTCTTTCGATTGGTATAGGTGTTGATGCAAGTATCATCACAGCTAGTAGAATTAAGGAAGAGCTTGCAAAAGGTAAAACTTTAGATGGAGCAATTGAAAAAGGATGTAAGAGTTCATTTTCAGCAATTTTTGATGGTAACATCACTATAATTATTGTAGCTTTCATGTTGATTGGTGTGTTTGTTAATAGCAATTTGCTATCGAACATATTCGGAGAGTCTACCACAGGAGCAATTTATTCCTTTGGATTTACCTTACTGGTAGGTGTTATTGCCAACTTTGTGATGTCTGTATTTGCACTGAGATTAATGATAAAATCTTTATCGGGATATCAAGCTTTCAGAAAGAAATCTCTATGGGGCGGCGGCAAAGAAGTTCGTAACTTTAACATTGATTTCTATAAAAATAAGAAACTCTTTTTCGGAATTTCAATTGCATTAATCACAATTGGTCTTGTCTCTAATTTCATTTTTGGCACAAACTTAGATATTCAATTCACAGGTGGAGCTGTAATAAAGTACTCAATCGATGGAGAAGTAACTGGGGCTGAAGTGGCAGAAGTGGTCAAGGAAACTACTGGTAGAGAAGCGGAGGTTATCACTAGCACATTGATTGGAGTAGAGGGGAATCAGGTAACAATTTCATTTGCTTCAAATGATTCTATTTCTGTTGAAGCTCAGCAGGAATTAGCAAATGTTTTAACAGAAAGTTTTGATGGAATTACTTTTGAAGTTGGAAGCTCTAGCTCAATCGAGCCTGCTATGGGAGAAAAATTCTTTCAAAAAAGTTTAGTTTGTTTTGCTCTGACGGTTGCGCTTTATTAGTTTATATTGCTATTAGGTTTAACAGGATAGGTGGTTCAAGTGCTGGGCTTACTGCAGTTTTAGCTCTGGTTCACGATGTAATGATTATTTATTTCGTTTTTGTTATTTTCGGAATGAGTATAAATGATATCTTTATGGCAGTTATTCTAACAATTCTTGGCTATTCCTTGAATGACACAATTGTTATCTATGATAGGATTAGAGAAAACAAAATTGAAATGGGCGAAAACGCTAAAATCAGAGATGTAATGAACTCTGCATTAAACCAGACATTTATGCGTTCTATCCTCACTTCATTTACCACTTTTATAGCTTTGTTTGTTATATTCATTGTTGCTATATTATTTGGTCTAACAACTGTAAGCACCTTTGCGTTACCAATGATGATTGGAGTTGTCAGCGGTTGCTATTCCTCATTATTCATAGCAGCACCTGTATTCACTATGTGGCAAGAAAGAAAAGTGAAAAAAGGTAAATCAATTACGATAGCAAAACCTGAAGAAAAACAGTTCAAAATTATTGATGATTATCAATTTGAGTCAGAAGAATACGAAGACGAAGAGTGATAAAAAGACGTCTTTATTATGCAAATCAAAACAGTCCTCAAAACCCAAAAATCGGGTTGAGAGGACTGTTTTTTTTATTCTTTATTCAAAAACTTGAAACAATTACTAGCACTTTTCTAAAAAAAGAAACGAAGTTACAGATTGTTAATCTAAGTTGTCTAGCCATTCGTAATAACTTTCATATGTATTTGGAACTCCTCCGTTTGACAGCTCAATACTACCGTCAGAAGTGCTTAAAACATATGAATTTGGAGAATTTAAATCTTGATGAAATTCATCTCCTTCTACTTCGTCTATACTAAATCCTGATACCCTAATTTCACCGCTTAGGTAAGATAAATCAGTCCTATTTAAGCTGAAATCACTAATTTCAGCTAAAACAATCATATACACTGCTTGATACATTTATATCCATGTTACCAAAAACGGATTTAGCACTCAAATCATTAGTCTTTCCTTCAAATGTGAAATCAGATGAATTAGAGAGAAAAGACAGTTCATCGCTTGTCACATTTAATGCTTTTGTATGCGCACTTTCAGCGTTAATTTTAATGCTTGATGTTAACATATTGTTCAATGTGATAGTTCCATCGTCGAGTTTCATGCCTACAGTCTCAGAATTTACTTTAGAAAGAGTAATGCTGCCTGTATCTATATTTATATCTATAAGTGTCGGATTGATATTTGACATGTTCAGATTAGTATGTATGGAATTAATTG
>CAYJBU010000062.1:0-8115 GCA_964368155.1 uncultured Eubacteriales bacterium
TGTTAATATTTAGTATCATACGTTCAAATTACTGTTTGTTAAAATTGAAAGAATAAATATGTAGATTTTGCAAAAATTATTTTGAAGTGTGAATTTTAGTGTGTTGTAAACACAGCACAAGAATCAAAACAAAGGAGAAAGAAAAAAATGAAGAAAAAACTATCACTGCTTTTAGTTTTAGCATTTGTTGTTTCTATGATTGCCGGTTGTGCAAGCACAGAAACTCCTGCTTCTTCTACTGCAAATGAATCATCACAAGCACAAGAAGAATCAAAAGATACTGAAAGCACACCAGATCCAACTAATGAACCTGCTGCAGCAATCCCAATGGATACATTCGTAGTAGGAACACCTGAAATGAATGGTGACTTCATCAACGATTTCGGTAACAACTCATACGACTTAGCAATTAAAACACTTTTAGGTGGATATGCTGGAACAGTATACGCTACACCAGATGGTGGTCTTGAAATTAATGAAACAATCGTTGCTGATTTTTCTACTGAAGAAGATGCAGACGGAAATCAAGTTGCTACAATTACATTGCACGAAGACCTCAAATGGAACAATGGCGAGACAATAATGGCACAAGACTATGTTTCTGCTTTATTGTTCAGAGCATCACCTGAATGGGTTGAAGCTGGTGCAACTTCTACATTAGGCGACAGCCTATTAGGTTACACAGAATACTATGCTGGCGAAACAACAGTATTTTCAGGCGTAAAACTTTTGGGTGATTATCAATTCTCACTTACAGTATCAGGAGATAAACTTCCATACTACTGGGAAACAAATTATTACTGGGTTGACCCTGTTCACACAGCAACATATGTTCCTGGCGCTACAGTAATGAGCGACGATACAGGTTCTTGGTTTGAGTTTGCAGAAGGCGACCTTTTGACAAGCTGCCAAAACATTGCTGCTACAGAGCGTATTGCTCCTACAGTTACATGTGGACCTTACTCTTTCGTAAGCTACCAAAACCAAATTTGTACTCTTGTTATCAACGAGCACTTTAAAGGTGACCCTAATGGTAACAAACCAACATTCACAAACGTTATCCAACAAGCAATTCCACAAGACGTTGACCACGAGTGGTTAATGAGCGGACAAGTTGACTTTGTTGGTGGAGTTATTGAAGGCGAAAAAATCGAGGCTATCAAAGCTTCTGATTCAGCTCAAGCTCATTCTTATTTAAGAGCTGGTTACGGAAACCTTGCTATGCACTGTGACTTTGGTCCTACAGCAGATGCTAACGTACGTTGGGCTTTAGGTTCACTTATAGACCGCTTAGAAGTTGTTGACTATGTACTTGGCGGTTACGGTGGTACAGTTGACGGCGCATTCGGTATGGCACAATGGATGTATGAAGAGAAAAAAGCTGATCTCCAAGCAGAAATGAAACCAATTTCTTACAACGTTGACGTAGCTAATGATTACCTAGATGAAACAGAGTGGGTTTTTGAAGCAGACGGAACAACTGCTTTCGATAGAACAAAAGCAGTTGCAGACGGTTCTTACATCAGACACAATGCTGACGGCGAGAAACTAATCATCAACCACTTAGGTACAACAGAAAACCCAGTTACTGACATCATTGAAATTCAATACACAGCTAATGCACCATTAGCAGGTATCGAGTTCACAGTTACAAAAAGTGACTTCCAAGCACTTCTAGATAACTATTACGATGGATATCAATTAGGCGAAGAGCGTTTCTATCACACATTCAACCTTGCAACAAACTTCACAGCAGTTGACGACAAATACTACAGCTGGCATTCAGATTTGTTAGGCACATGGCAAAACTCTTGCCAATTAGGCGATGCTGATTTAGATGCTTATAGCATAGAAATGCGTAATGCAGATCCATCAGATACAGAAACTTATCTAAATGCATGGTTTGATTTCCAAGTTCGTTGGAACGAGTTACTTCCTGAGATTCCACTATACTCAAATGAGTATTTTGACATGTCTCACATTAATGTTGACCCAATTAACACAACACCATACGCAAGTTGGTATGAAATTATTTGTGACATCACAAAATCAGAGAAATAATTTGATTTCGCATAAACTAATTAACAATTAAATTTAATTGTAGGGGCGGATGACCACATCCGCCCATTTTAGAATATCCCAAGTTTATTTGTCAGGACTGTGCCTTGCGCAATTTTGTAAAGGCATAGTCTTGACTAAAATCTTTTAGCACAGAAATCATGCTGATTATAATATGGTGTATCAGCAAAATATTGAACATATTTTTAACTATTTTATATTAAATTTGTATTTTTTTAGGTTTTAACCTAATTAATAATATAGCCACTAGGAACAAATACGAACCCGTTTCTAAAGCGAAATGTGGGTTTCTAAGTGTACAAAAAACTTTTGCAATACGCAGAGTATTACTGCAAGCCTTTTGTTTCTTACAAACTCCACACTTCACTTTAGAAATCTTCGACCCCAAATGAATATATTTTAGCCTTAAACAAGGCAGACGACGACGGAAAACTGGCGTTTATCTAGGAGGATAACGCAGTTTTGGGCTGAAAGATGCTTGTTTGGGGCGGGTTCGTATTTTTTCCTAGTGGCTATAGATAGACAAGTACAAAATCTTCTTCTGTCTGTTTTTTTAAACTCATTAATCTAAAAGAACATTTTGTACCTGACTATAAATAAATGAAAAGGAGTGGTGTGAGTTGTTACGCTATTTAGTAAAGCGACTATTAATCTTAATACCTGTCTTGATAATGATATCAATAGTATTGTTCACTATCTCGAAGATAATGCCGGGAGACCCTGTAAAAGCAATGTTACCGACTACGCTTAAAGCAGAACAATACGATGCGGCACACGCAGCAATGAAAGAGAAACTCGGTCTTAATGCTGGGATTGTTGAACAGTATTTTGCTTGGGTTGGAAACATATTCCAAGGCGACTTTGGATATTCATCTACTTATAAAAGACCTGTTTCCGAAGTTATTGCAGAGCCTATGACAAATACTGTAATATTAAATATAGGAGTTAATATCCTATATTTGTTAATTGCGATTCCTGTAGGAATTAGATGTGCAACAAAAAGAAAATCTCTTTTTGATAATTCATGGCAAGTTTTTTCACTTGTCACATATTCTATGCCATCGTTTTTCCTTTCAATAATGCTGATTTTTGTCTTTGCGATTACCTTGGGTTGGTTACCTATGGGTGGTATGCCAAACTCTGCTATTCTCAGCGGATGGGATTTAATCGTAGAATGGATAAGAGTTCTTGCCCTACCAACAATAACACTGACAATTGTCAGCCTTGCTGGTGCTATTAGATATGTTAGAAATGCAATGATTGACGCTTTAAGCCAAGATTATATCAGAACTGCAAGAGCAAAAGGCTTGAGTGAAAAAGTTGTTGTTTATTCACATGCATTCAGAAATGCTCTTATTCCTGTGTCATTCATCATAGTTGGAACATTGTTCTCGCTTTTTGCGGGTGCTTCGATTACTGAAACAGTTTTCCAATATAACGGAATGGGAAAACTTATGATTGACTCAGTTTTCGCCCGTGATTTACAATTGATTACTACAATGAATTTGTTCTTCGCGGTTATAAGTATTGTATCTGTTCTTATTGCAGATATCATCTATGGTCTAGTTGATCCTAGAATTAAATTAAGTTAGGAGGGGAAAGTATGTCACAATCTAAAACAGACGACAAAAACACAAAAAATTCCTCTTCTTTAATCCAAAAACTTTTGGGAAGATCTCCTAAAACAAAAAATGTCTTAGAAGAAGAGGCGATCCAAACACCTTTAAAAACTATACTCAAAAATTTTTCTCATAATAAGCTGGGTGTTATCGGAATTATATTGTTCATTTCAATTTTGCTATTCTCGTTCTTGGGTTCACTTATTTATCCTATTGACGAAAATTATACAGAACTTACAAATTCAAATTTACCTCCTAGCACAAACTATTTGGATTTCCCAGCTGAGTTAAACGATAAAAACGTTGTAAAAATTGAGTCAGGTGTATCTTTCAGTGTGGCTATCACCGATGACGGTGAGCTATACATGTGGGGAACTGAATCAAATAAAGAACAAGAGAACGTTTCAACTTATATTTTTGATATCCCAGAAGAAGTGAAAAACAGCAAAATTGTTGATATCGCTTGTGGTGGAAATCATGTTATCGCAATTGACGAAAACGAAAACTTCTATGGTTGGGGTTATTATGGCAACGGACAAACAATTATGCCTGATGATATCGCAGAAGTTTTTGCAGACCCTAATGTTAGTGTAAAGCAAATTGCTGCTACTTCGCAATGGACTGCATTACTTGGAACAGACGGAAATGTTTACCTTTGGGGAAGTAAACAAGCTGAATCAGTTATTTTATTTCCATCTTCTGTAGAAGGTCGTGTTGTACAGATGGCTAATGGAGATAATAACATAGCTTTGTTGCTAGACGACGGTTCTATATACGTGGTAGGCGATAGAGGAACTCAATTTGTAACTGATTTACCTCCTGAATTGGCAGACGGAAGTGTAAACATTGTTGATATCGCTGCTACAAACAGAAATGTTGTTGCTCTAGATGACCAAGGTGAATTATACCTTTGGGGAAGTTCTGAGGGTGGACTTTCGACAATGCCTGAATTCAATGGGAAAGTCGAGTCTATTTCAACCGGCTACAGCAATATTGTTGCAGTTTTAGAAACAGGCGAAATTGTTGTTTGGGGTGCTTCAGAGCTTGGACAATTAAATCCTCCTAACATGACAAATACAGCAACAGTATTCTCTGATTATTTCCAATTCTATGCTATTGACGACAATGGTCAAATATCCGCTTGGGGAAACAAGGGTTACTTAATGGGTTCTGACCATTTTGGTAGAGATATTTTCCAAAGAATTATTCACGGAGGAAAAATTTCCTTAACAGTTGGAGCTATAGCAGTTCTTATTTCTACTACAATCGCATTGTTTATGGGTTTGGTTTCAGGATATTTTGGTGGAATTATCGACCATATCTTAATGCGTATTACCGACGTATTTTCTGCAATTCCTTTCTATCCAATAGCAATCACACTTTCATATGCAGTTGGAACGATGCTTGACGAATCCCAGCGTATGTATATGATTATGGTTATTTTGGGTCTCTTAGGATGGATGCCACTTGCAAGACTCATCAGGGCACAACTTTTGTTAGAGCGTGAAAAAGACTTTGTTCTTGCTGCTCGTGCATTGGGAATTAAACAAGGTGTTATAATGAAAAGACACATTCTTCCTAATGTTTTTAATCTCGTAATTGTTAACGTAACTCTAGCATATGCTAGTTCACTGCTTTCAGAAGCAGCTCTTTCGTTCCTTGGTTTCGGAGTTTCAGAACCAACTCCTTCTTGGGGTAATATGTTGACTTCGGCGCAAAGCATTACAGTTGTTGAATTCTACTGGTGGCGTTGGATTTTACCTGCACTTTTTGTTATTGCAGCTGCACTTTCCATTAATCTAGTAGGCGACGCATTGCGTGAAGCAATGGATCCTCGTTCCAATGAGAAATAGGGGGAACTTGATTATGAAAATTAGGAAAGGGAACGTCACGGGTATAAAACTAGATAGTTTTGTTTGCAACCATGACAAGGTAATATAGATGAAATTACTTGAAATTAAAGACTTGCATACCTATTTTGACACAAAAAGAGGGCTTATTAAAGCCGTTAATGGTGTTTCTTTGAGTATCGAGCATGGACAAACTCTGGGAGTGGTTGGTGAATCCGGTTCAGGAAAAAGCCAAACTGCTATGAGTATATTAAAACTTTTTGAAAAAAACCAAAAAATTCACAGTGGCGAAATTTTATTTGAGGGAAAGAATATATCTAACCTCGGTGTAAAAGATATGTATAAAATCAGAGGAAATTCTATATCAATGGTTTTCCAAGAACCAATGACTAGTTTAAACCCTGTCTTCACAGTTAACAGACAAATAAGTGAAGTTATTATGCAAAATAATAAAGTCAACAAAAAACAAGCATTAGCTCGCAGCATTGAAATGCTAGATTCTGTTAAAATCCCAAATCCGGAAAAAATGGTTCATCAATATCCACACCAACTTTCCGGCGGAATGAGACAACGTGTTATGATTGCAATGGCTCTTGCATGTAGACCAAAACTTCTTATTGCAGACGAGCCAACTACTGCTCTTGACGTTACAATTCAAGCTCAAATTTTGCGCTTGATGAATGACCTAAAAAGAGAGACAGAAACATCTATTATGTTTATCACACATGACCTCGGTGTTATTAATCAGATGGCTGATGTTGTTGCTGTTATGTATTGTGGGCAAGTAGTAGAGACTGCTCCTGTTAGTTGTATATTTAAAAATATAACTAATTTTTCACACCCTTACACAGAGGCTCTCCTTGATAGTATTCCACGTTTGAACGATAAAAATCAAACTAAACTCGAAGCAATACCCGGTTCAGTTCCTCATCCTTTGGATTTGCCAAAAGGATGTAAATTTGCTCCTAGATGTAAATTTGCTACTGAGAAATGCACAGAGCATGAACCTGAGTTATCTCCTGTGAATGATGTTCAAAGCATTCGTTGCTTCTACCCGCAGAAAGGAGTGAGAAACAATGGCTGAAAAAAACACTCTTATTAAATTGAATGATGTCCATATGCACTTTGCAATAAAGAAATCAAAGGTATTGCAAGGGGAAAAACAGTATATCAAAGCAGTGGATGGAATTACAATTGATATTCTTGAAGGCGAAACCTTTGGTTTGGTTGGAGAATCAGGTTGCGGAAAATCCACTTTAGGCCGTGTAATTCTCCAACTCTACAACCAAACAAGTGGAGATGTTATATATGACAACAAAGATTTAAAGAAACTTGGCAAAGAAGAAATGCGTAAGCTTAGAAGTGAATTGCAAGTTGTTTTCCAAGACCCTTACGCTTCACTTAACCCAAGGCTTACTGTTGGACAGCTAATTTCAGAAGCTCTTGTTGCGCATAACATGTTTAAAAGAAGCAGTCAAGAATTAGAAGATTACACAATTGCTATCATGGAAAAATGTGGTCTTCAAAAATATATGCTCCACAGATATCCTCACCAATTTTCAGGAGGGCAAAGACAACGTATCGGTATTGCAAGAGCGCTTGCATTAAATCCACGTTTTGTGGTTTGCGACGAGGCAGTTTCTGCACTCGACGTTTCTATCCAATCTCAAATCATTAATTTGCTTATTGAATTGAAAGAAACTAATAATTTAACATACTTGTTCATTTCTCATGACCTAAGTGCTGTTAAGTTTATTTCTGATAGAATAGGTGTTATGTATCTTGGGAATATCATCGAATTAGGACATTCGGACACTATGTTTGATAACCCACTTCACCCATACACAGAAGCACTTTTAGGCGCAATTCCAACAACAGAGGAAGATGCGAATAAAGAACTGCAAATCATTGAAGGGGATATTCCAAGTCCGATTAATCCACCATCAGGTTGTAAATTCAGAACAAGATGCAAGTATGCAAAAGACATTTGCGCTGAAGAAGCACCAAAATGGACACAGTGGAGACCGGGTCAATTTGTGGCTTGTCATTTTCCACTTTGCGAAAAAACAGTATAAATGTAAAAACATCTTTATACTAATAATCCAGTCATTAAATTAAACAGTTATCCTGATATTGTTTTTAGTGATTAGTATCGTCGTTGAAAGGGCCTGGTGAAATGGGAATTCTAGATAAATACAAATCTCTTCTTCCAAAAGATAAGTCTAAGGAAGAACTAGATGAGAGGTTCGAGAAAATGGACCTTGAAAAGGGAGATTTTTTAGCTATGCTTATAGCAGCCCTTATTACTTTTGGTCCGGTAATACTAATTGTCTCTTTAGTATATATAGGTGTTGCTATGCTGTTTGGTATGTGATATAATAGGGACTGTAACGAAATTGTCATAATGCAAAAATTAGTAGGGACAGGGCTTGCCCCTGTTCGAAAGGGTGGTAATTCTACTGCATTTTCGGACAACCGCAAGGGTTGTCCCTACACTTTTTTGTCATTTTATGCAAACAAATTGTATTTCGGAACAGTCTTTTTGTTATATCCAAATATTTGTTTTT
>CAYJBU010000062.1:8215-13889 GCA_964368155.1 uncultured Eubacteriales bacterium
AAGTAAAATTTATATAACTATGCCATTGTATGGCGGAATGGAGAATTAATATGTTCGATAAACACTTGGCGAAAGAGCTATTGGAAATAGCACTTCAAACCGGTGGAGATTTCGCAGAAATCTACTTTGAAAACACAAAGCTAAACGAAATAACTTTAGTTGGGGACAAGGTTGAGACTTCAACTTATTCACAGAAATATGGCGCAGGAATTCGTGTTATGTATAAAACACAGTGTGCATACGCATATACTTCTGGGGGAGAAAAAGAAGATTTATTAAAAACTGCTCAATCTGTTGCAGCGGCGATAAAAGGTGATGCAAACGCATCTATTCAAGATTTTGTTGAGGCAGATTATTCAAAGAACCCTAAAATTGCCCCAAGTGAAGTTGATAATTCATATAGAATTGAATTGATGCGCCAAGCCTCTACTGTTGCGAAGAATTATTCTGATGAGATTACTCAGGTAAGCTCGATGATTTCTGACACAGACAAAAGTGTTTTAGTGTGCAATAACGAGGGTGTTTTTGCAAAAGACAGACGCACAAGCGTTCGTTTCTCAATTTCTGCAATAGCAAGCAAAGACGGTGAAGCTCAAAGTGGGAGAATGTCCCCTGGGTTTGGCTCAGGATATGAATGTTTCGAAAACTTAGATTTAGCTAAACTTGGAGAAAATGCAGCGAAGATAGCAGTAACAATGCTACACGGAAAAGAGTGCCCGGCAGGTGTATTTCCTGTTGTTATTGACGGCGGATTTGGTGGAGTTATTTTCCACGAAGCTTGTGGTCATTCCTTAGAAGCAACTGCTGTTGCAAAAGGGAACAGTGAATTTTGCGGTAAATTAGGACAAAAAATTGCTTCTGATTGTGTCACAGCAATTGATGACGGAACAATGGAAAACGAATGGGGCAGCGTTGGAATGGATGACGAGGGCAACCCATCTCGCAGAAGAGTTCTTATCGAGAACGGCGTTTTAAAAAGTTATATGATTGATAAACTAGGCGCTAGAAGAATGAATACAGAGCATACTGCAAGTAGCAGAAGACAAGATTACACATTTGCACCTACCTCCAGAATGTCTAATACCTTTATTGCAGAGGGTACAGACGACCCTGAAGAAATGATAAAAACTATGGGTACGGGACTTTTTGCTAAAACTATGGGTGGAGGCAGTGTAAATCCACTAACAGGAGATTTCAATTTTGCTGTTTCTGAAGGATATTGGGTCAAAGACGGAGAAATTGTTTGCCCTGTAAGGGGAGCTACCTTGATTGGAAAAGGTGCAGAAGTATTGATGAAAATTGATAGAGTAGGACCAGTTATGACAATGGCTGCTGGGGTTTGCGGTTCAGAATCTGGTGGAGTACCAACTAATGTTGGTCAGCCACGAATTAGAGTATCCTCAATGACTGTAGGTGGAAAAGGTGGTGAAATTTAATGAATTATAGTGATTTCAAAAAATTAGTATTTGATTATAGCAAGGAGCTTGGATGCGACTGTGCAGAACTATACTATTCAAACAGAAAAAGCACTGACATCAATGTTTTAGAGGGTGCTATTGACCAATTTAATGTTAGTTCATATGGCGGAGCAAATCTAAGGGTTACATTTAGTGGTAAGAACGGTTATGCGTTCACTCAAGAATTTTCAGACCCGAAGACACTGGTTTCAAGAGCGATTGACAATGCAAAAGTTATTGAAAATACTGACGAAAGACCTATGCTTGGTGCGTGTGACTATCAAGATATTTCATACCCTGCTTCACCTGCTTCTTCAATGAGTGATGAAGAAATGATTAATTATGCACTAGACCTTGAAGTTTGCGCTAAAAATTCCGACGAAAGATTTCAACGTGTCTCTAACTGCAGTGTTCAAAAAGACACAACTTCCGTTCAACTTAGCAACACAAATGGTTTAGATGCAAAGTATCAAACACATTCTTGTGCAATTGTTATTGGTGCCATTTTGAAAGAGGGCGAAGAAGTTGAAGAAAGCTATGCTTTTAGATTAAACGAAGATTTCTTAGACAAACAAGCTTGTGTGGACGATGCTATTGCTCAAACTGTTTCAAAATTCGGTGCATCAGCTGTGAATTCCGGAAAATACAACATAATCATCGCAAACAAAGCTGCTTCGACTTTACTTTCAGCATTCTCTCCCTTGTTTAGTGCAGAAGTTGTTCAAAATAAAATGTCATTGCTAGAGGGCAAAGAGGGTGAATTTATAGCTTCTCCTTGTGTAAATATTACAGATGATGGTTTGTTTCATAAAAATCCCACGCCTTTCGACGGAGAGGGAACTCCTTCACAAACGACAAGAGTTATTGAAGGCGGTGTGCTTAAAACTTTTCTACACGATACAAAAACTGCGCTGAAATCTAACTGTAAGTCTACAGGAAATGCAGGGCGAAGCTCAGAAGGTGGTACAGTAAAGGTGAAATGCACTAATTTTATTCTTGAAGAGGGTGAAAAAAGTTTTAATGATTTGGTCGAAGAGATGCAAGACGGATTGGTAATCAGTGGACTTGCTGGGGCACATGCAGGAGTTAGCACTATTTCAGGTGACTTTTCTCTCATTGCTCAAGGTTATCTTGTGAAAAATGGAAAAAAAGTTCAAGCGGTAAAGCAAATAACAATAGCTGGAAACTTCTTGACCTTGCTGAAAAGTGTTAAAGCCATTGCAAACGATTCCTATCTTAATCCTTTTGGTAGTGGTAGGACAATTTCACCTAGTTTTCTAGTTGAAGATGTAATGGTCTCAGGTTTATAATCTGGATTTTGTGTTCAAACTAAGTATATAGTTGCTTAAGCTGAAAAGTTATTTTTCTTTTTTACATTTCTAAATAATAGCTAGTTCACTTTGTTAGATTACCTACTTTCTTGTTAACTAAGTGCAGCACTTAATGAGAGTAGTATAAATTATTTTTGTGCCGACTCAAACGGCAGAATGGAGTATAATGATGAAATTTTCAGAAATACCTTATATCAGACCTGATTTTGACGGTCTATTGCTTGATATCAAAAAAGTTACAGACAAATTTTCAGTTGCTCAAAGTGCGAAAGAGCAATACGATATTATTATAGAATTTGAATCAGCATTGTGTAATTTTCAAACAATGGCAACGGTTTCGCATGTGCGAAATTCCATTGATACAAGAGACGAATTTTACCAAAAAGAAGAGGAGTTCTACCTTGAAAAAAAACCTATCTTAACAGAAAAGGTATTAGAATTCACGAGCGCACTAGTTAACACTAATTATAAAGAAGATTTACTCAAATTAATTGGTGATATTCCATTTATTAATGCAGAATTAGAAATAAAATCATTTTCTTCTGATATAGTTGATTTAATTCAAGAAGAGGGCGCTCTAGTACATGAATATCAAAATATTTATGCAAAGCTTCAAGTTGAATTTGATGGAAAAACAATGCCACTTCCAATGCTTGGTCCTTATAAAGAAAGTCCTGACAGAGAGATTAGAAAACAAGCATTTATTGCAGAGGGTAAGTGTTTTGAGGCAGTAAGCGGAAAATTTGATGAAATTTTTGATAAGCTCGTAAAAAATCGTACAGCGCAAGCAAAAAAACTTGGATATGAAAATTTCGTTGATGTTGGATACATGAGAGTTCAAAGAAACTGCTATACAAAGCAAGATGTTTCTATATTCAAAAATCAAGTTATTGATGAGATTGTTCCTGTAGTAAACGAAATTAGAGAAGTGCAAAAACAAAGAATTGATATATCTGATTTGAAATTTTACGATTTGCCATTGACATTTAAAGACGGTGCGGCAACTCCTCAAGCTACCAGCGATGAAATCATGGCTGCTGGTAAAAGAATGTATCAAGAGATGTCTCCGCTTACCAAAGAGTTCGTTGAACTTATGTATGACAACGAATTATTCGACGTGCTTTCAAAAGATGGAAAACGTCCGGGTGGCTATTGCACGACGATTAAAAAATATAAATACCCATTCATTTTCTCAAACTTCAACGGAACAGCTGGCGACGTAGACGTACTGACTCATGAGGCGGGACATGCTTTAGCTATGTACATGAATTCAAGAGATTTTGAAATAAGCATGATGTCTGATTATTCATCTGAAATTGCTGAAACTCATTCAATGTCTATGGAATTCTTAACCCAGCCTTGGCACCATTTGTTCTTCAAAGAGCAAACTGCTAAGTATGAGCTTTCACATGCAGAAGATGCTTTGATTTTCATTCCTTACGGTTGCCAAGTTGACCAATTCCAAGAAGAAATTTATTCAAATCCTGATTTAACACCACAAGAGCGCCATGAAAAATGGTTAGAAATCGAGAGTAAGTTTAGACCTGGTATTGATTATGAAGATATTCCATTCTATTCAAGAGGAGCAGGATGGCAACGCCAACTCCATATTTTCCACTATCCATTCTATTACATCGACTATTCGATGGCGCAAACTATGGCACTGCAATTTTTTGCTAAATTCCTTTCAAACAGAGAAAAAACTCTTCAAATGTATTTTGACTTTGTAAAATTAGGCGGTTCAAAAACTTTTGTTGACATAATCAAGACAACTGGCTTTGATTCACCACTTGAAGAGGGCTCAATTAAGAAAATTGTAGGAACTTTAAAGATATGGCTAGAAAAAAATCAAATTTAACCCTTTTTTGTAAGTTACTGTTTCTTTTTGAGAAAAAATGTGTTATAATTAAAGCCTACTGAATAACACGTTATTCAGTACAAACACAAGGCGTTTGTTGTAAAATTCACTCACAGAGCGAATTTTACGGCTTATCTTGATGCTATCAGCTGAATTTTCGCCATAGGCGAAAATAGAAGTGCAAGGATTTTATTAGACTAACAACAAAACCCTTGCACATCGGTAACTTGAAAATGGCTTTTTTTAGCGTGATAAAGCCATTTTCAAGTTGTTCAGAAGGCATTAATTAGATATCATGATTTGATTGATACTGCTGGAGGCACATATGAAGAAAATTTTCGAAAAAATCATTGCTATTGAGCAAGAGTACTCCAAGCTTTCTGATGCTCAATATAATGATAATACTGGTATTACCAGAGAGAACATTCGTTTTGTATTAAAACGGCGAGGTATAGGAATTAGAGATTTAATCGCAGAAAACAATGTGATGATCTCTGAATTCCTTGCCCCCATTTTGTCAAATCCAAAAGATATTACTTATGATTTAGCGTTGGAACTAGAAAGTTTTGCCGAGCAACTTTCGGGATATAAAGAAAATATCGACAGAGGACTTGCCTTTGATATTAGAGAAGCTGTTTGTACTTTTGCACAGGAGAATAATCACGATGAATTATTTATTAGAAATACATTTCACAAGGCTCTAACTTTGTTTTTTATGGACAGCGAGCTTTTCGCTGAAGATACTAAGAATTGTTATTCCAGCATCATAGAATATGCCGATAAATACGCTGAATATAGTAAGGATACTCGTCTGTTAATTGCAAAGTCATTTGCTAATGTATCTCTTTCCCTATATAATAAAACTTTTGACGATAAAGTTAGATTGTTTGATAAGGCATTTGAATTTTGGAACAGTACTGCTATTCATATTGACCCTGATTTTCCATGGGAAGCCTTTCATATGAATTTGCATGAAAATTTTTGTACTTTCGGTTTATCATATATGCGTTCACTTAAAAACATACACA
>CAYJBU010000063.1:0-13878 GCA_964368155.1 uncultured Eubacteriales bacterium
TGCTTGGCATATGGCATTTTATTGTGTGTCTCAGGAAAGATAATTTAGTCGGAAAAGAAACATATGAATTTCTTTTTTCCACAAAAAACGCTTGTGGTAAAGAAAACTTAGCAAATATAGCTAAAACATGGAATAAACCGCTAATTTTGGAGTATTGTGATGAGTTTAATAGCGTTGAAGAAATAGAGTTGGATTCAAAGCAAGACTCATCAACTGCCTTTCAAGATGAGGATATGAGAAGTGAGCACCAAGAACCTCCTTTTGTTCAGCAAAATGTAAACAATCCGATTGTTTTTAATTTTACTCAAAATGGCGAAAAGAACGTACAAATTGGACACGTCGATAGATATTATAACCGAGAAAAGGAATAGGAACATTATGAATACTGTATTGCAAGTGCTACCTAATTTGTCCTGTGCGCTGTCGCCTGGAACATTAACTCAACATGGGAATAATAATACACAAATTGCGCAGGTGAATGAATATAATGACCAAAGTGTAAACAACACCCTTGTTATTAACACTATCCCTATGCAAGTTGGCATGGGCTGTGTAAATCAAGTTCAAATCACTTTTGATAACAATTTTTACAATCTGTTTGTAGTTGATGATATCGATTTAAATGGGAGTTTTTTCACCATACCTAAGGAAAAAGCTCTAACAGAGAGCGTTGCTAAGGATATAAGATCAACACTTGCAATATTGTCACCTGAAGCGATAGAACAAGTAAAATCGTATCCCGCAATATTTGCAAGTCAAAACAAAAGTTATGGAGCTACCGATAAAGAACATTTGGCATACTTGGGCTTTATCAGTGATGTTAGAGTAGAACGAACAGCAATCAAAGTGTTTTTTACCAAACTAAACGCGTTTCCACAACAATATATTAACGAAAGAATTGCTGACTTTGGTTTAGAGGGAGTGCCTGCATATAATGAACTCGATAATACACATTGGTCTGTAAAGAATTTAAATGTGGTCGAAGTTTTAAGAAGTGCAGGATTTCAAATATTTTGGTCATAATAATTTGATGCAAATAAACACTTGGAGGTAAGACAGTGAGTAAAGAATATGAGGAAATGCAAGTGGAAAAATGGGTGAATCTTGAAGATATAGCTGACTACTTAAGCTTGAGTCAAGATACGATTAGAGTGTGGATAAAAGACGGAAAGCTCCCTGTATATCGTGCAGGTAAAAGATATAAGTTTAAAATATCGGAAGTAGATGAGTGGCTAAGAAATGGAAAAATGAGTGAATAGCTATATTACAAGTAGAAAATGAAAGGAGTATATCATGACTCAAAAAATGCATTCAGCAATTGAACGTATAACACTTAACACCCCGACCTATAACAATGTCGAGATTAAGCCTACGTATATAAACTTTTTTTACGGTCGAAATGGTACAGGTAAATCAACTATTGCCAGCGCAATCGAAGCAAACACTGCTATTACTTGGCAAAACAATGGATCAGCCTCAGAATATGATGTGTTGGTATACAATCAGGAGTTCATTGAAAGAAATTTTGAAAACTATGGTGATCTTCAAGGTGTTTTTACTGTGTGTGAAGCCAATATCGAAGTTGAAAAACTGCGCGCCAAAAAGCTTGAAGAAAAAAGTGAATTTGATAGTCAATCAAAAACAAATACAGATGCTGCTGAAAATAAGAAAAAAGAAAAAGACGCTGGATTTTTGAGTTTTCAAGAGCTTTGTTGGAGTAAAACTAAAGATATCCAAAGCAATTTCAAGGAGTCCATGACAGGTTTTTTGCGCAAAATACCGTTGGCAAATAATGTTTTAGCTACAGCGACGGCCGTACAACATGATCTGACCGAATTAAAAAGAATGTATGATGTAGCGTTTAACAATTCTGCAAGAACATATACGGAATTTTCTCGCGCTGGAAGCTCCACAACTTACGGGAAATTGCCGGGTAGAGCTTTAATGGATAAAATAATTGTTAGTAGTAGCGACACACCGTTTGCAAAGTTTATGAAAGCATTAAACTCGTCTGATTGGGTGCGCACAGGTTATGCACAGTTCAAACAAACGCAAGGAAACAAGTGCCCCTATTGTCAACAAGCGCTTCCAACCACTTTCGAAGAAGATATTGCTTCTTGCTTCGATGCTCAATATCAGCAAGATATCGATGATATTGGCGAATTTAATTTTACATATGTTTCGGAAACTACGGCAGTAGTGAGAGCTTTGCAAGCGAATTTAAATGATGTAATGCCAACAATAGACGAAGATCTTCTAAGCGATTATGCCTCTAAATTAGAATTGCTTGAGAGTAGAATTGAGATCAATTGCCAACGTATCTCTGGTAAAGTTAAAGAACCGACATCCGTAGTATCTCTTGAGGACACAGATTCGCTGCTTATTGAAATTGGCAATATTATAGATAAAATAAACAAGCAGATAAAAGCAAACAACGCTGTGGTTTCAGATCAAAAAAAGCAGAAAAAAATCTGCACCGCTCAAGTATGGGAGCACATAGCTTTTATACTCAAAGAAGATGTAAAAGCCTATAACAAAGGGCAGGCTGATCTGCAAAAAGAAATTGAAGACTTTTTGGCTAAAGCTAAAAGCACAAAAGCTGAAAGCAGAAGACTTACTCTTGAAATTAGTGAATTAAACAGCAAAGTGGTTAACACGGAACTGGCTATCACAGGCATCAATAATTTTTTGCATGACTCAGGATTTCAAGGGTTCTGGCTGAGAGGAAAACAGGGTGTTCCAAATACTTATGAAGTTATTCGTGGAGATGGTACTGTCGCTGAAAAACTGAGTGAGGGTGAGCGGAATTTTATTGCGTTTTTGTATTTCTACCATCTTGTGCGTGGTAGTCATAGTAGCGATGAAGTTAAAGATAAAATTGTCGTTATTGATGACCCTGTTTCCAGTATGGACAGCGGGTCGCTCTTCATTGTTAGTGCTATAGTTCGGGAAATGATCGAAGTGTGCTACAACAATACAGATTATCGCGGACAAACAGTTGCTGGAGATTATATCAAGCAATTATTTGTTCTTACCCACAATGTGTACTTCCATCGTGAGATTACATATAATCAAGTCGCAAGATATAGGAGCGTGAATTTTTACTTAATACGAAAAAGTGATAATAATTCAACTATAAAACTATGCGATAGATGTAATGAACGAGTTCCTACCGAAAGGGAAAACTATAATCCAGTGCAGAATTCATATGCATCGCTATGGGATGAGTTTAAGGCTCTAAACTCACCAATTCCTGTGCTTAATGTTATTCGCCAAATTTTAGAATACTACTTTATGCAATTATGTGGGTATGACGGCAGTAACATTAGAAGTGAAGTATTGGATAAAAACAGGGATAAATTTATTACCGAAGTTGAGGACGATAATCCTAATATGGAAAAATATCATTTAGCTTCTGCTATGCTGACCTATATCAGCAACACGACCAGCGTTAGCGACGGATTAAACTATGTGGAAGACTATGATGATGTAAATTTATACAAGACGGTGTTTAAACTAATTTTCGAAGCCCTTAACCAAGAACAACACTACAATATGATGATGGGCACAGCGCAACCTTCATCCGTTTCAGAATAACAAAGTAGCAGGATTACTGCTGAATGGGAGAATTAAATTATGGCTAACAGTACAATCATAGATGCAATGTGGGATGACTCTCCCATTGATGTTTCAACAGAAGTAAATTTTATATGGTCCATAGCAAATAAATTGCGCGGTCCTTACCAAAGCGACAAATATAAAGACGTTATTATTCCTATGACAATAATACGTCGTTTTGAGTGCGCACTTGAACCTACAAAGCAGGCGGTTGTTGATCAGTTTAAAGCAAATCCGAATTTTCCTGCTAAGGCGATGTATCGGGTATCCGGCTTTCAATTTTACAACACCAGCGAGTTCAACCTCGCAGAGCTCGTAAATGATTCAGATAATATAGCAGCTAACTTCAAGAATTATATTCAAAGCTTCTCCCCTAATGTTCAAGAAATCATTTTGTCCGCAGAAAAAGGACTTGATTTTAATAAACAAATTGACAAGATGGATAAGAATAATCGTCTACTCAGCGTAGTAAAAGCGTTTTCTGAGTTGGACTTGAATCCTCGCACCATTGATAATGTGAAGATGGGATACATATTCGAGGAGCTTATTCGAAAATTTTCGGAAAATGCTGAAGCAGGCGATCATTATACTGGACGAGATATTATAAAACTTATGGTAAATATTCTCCTTGCAGAGGGCTGTGATGACATCTTCGATGACGGCAAGGTTATCACTATGTTAGATCAGGCTTGTGGTACCGGTGGAATGCTGTCCACTGGATATAACTTTATCAAAAGATATAACCCGTCAGCCGATGTGCGCTTGTTTGGTCAAGAGATCAATCCGGAGTCTTATGCCATGTGTTTAGCTGAGATGCTTATCAAAGGGCAAAATGCTGAAAACATTCGATATCAAGATAGTATGAAAGCTGATTGCTTCAAAGAAACTAAAATGCGTTTTGTTCTTGAAAATCCTCCTTTTGGACAACCTTGGGGCGGTAAAGATGCAGCCGAGGGTGTTGAGCAAGAGGTGATAGATGAGCACAAAAAAGGAATGAGCGGTCGTTGGGGAGCCGGTTTGCCCGGCTCAGGTGATATGCAGATGTTATTTTTACAATCTGCCATTGATAAATTAGATGATAATTTAGGTAGATGTGCTATTATTCAGAATGGCTCACCACTATTTAACGGTGGAACTGCTTCCGGTGAAAGCCAAATTCGTCGTTGGCTTCTTGAGGAAGATTTAATCGAGGCAATTATCGCGTTGCCAACCGAATTGTTCTATAATACTGAAATCGCAACTTATATTTGGGTGATTTCAAAAAACAAACGACAAGAAAGAAAAGGAAAAGTCCAGCTAATTGATGCTTCAAACATATGCTGCAAATTACGAAAAGCGTTAGGTAAGAAGAAAAATGAGATTTCACCTGAAAATCGTTCTGATATAACTCGCATTTATGCAGAATTCAAAGAAACGGATTTGTGTAAGATTTTCAAAAACGAAGATTTTATGTACAGAGAATATGTTGTAATGCAACCACTACAACGCAGCTATGCCATTACAAATGAACGTATCCAACATATGCTACAAAGTGGTGCGCTAAGTGCCCTGTATGATGAAACCAAAGTGAATGAACTCACTAATGCTGAAGAATTAAATGGAAAAGAGCAGAAAAAGCTGGATGATTATTGCAACAATAAGCAACTCTTTGATAATATTGTTGATGTTCTTAATCAAGCAACTCCAAGCGAAAAATATCTGTCACTAAGTACATTTATTCCCTACTTAACACAAATTCTTGCAAGTGTTACGGTTGATAAAAAGCTCATTGATAAAATAGCTGTTGGTCTATCTTTGATGGATAAGTCGGCGGAAATACAACGAGATAAAAAAGGCAATATCATTTTTGACAAAGAATCAAGAGATATCGAGATTGTTAGGTTGGATCAGGATATTGAAATGTATATGGCAAAGGAAGTGCTTCCATATGTACCTGATGCTGTTGCCTTTTTCGAAGAAAACTTGGGTGCAAAAAAGCCAGTGATTAAAACTGGTGCTGAAATACCGTTTACAAGAACGTTCTATAGATACCAAGCACCAAGAGCAAGCGAGGAATTAGCGCAGGCTTTTATGGAATTGGAAAACTCAGTTTCCGAACGAATTGCTAAATTGTTTGGAGGGCTAAAATGAATGAACTAAAAGACACCGGAATTAAATGGCTTGGGAAAATTCCGTCTTCGTGGAAATTAAAAAAAATAAAGTACGTGCTTCGTGAGAGGATTGAAAAAAACAATCCCGTACAAACATCATTCATTCTTTCTCTAACTGCTAAGCAAGGCGTTGTTCCGCATAGTGAAAAAGAGGGTGGTGGAAATAAGCCGAAAGAAGATGTTTCGGCCTATAGATTGGCTTATCCCGGTGATATAGTTATGAATAGCATGAACATTTTTCAGGTTCAGTAGGTCTTTCTAAGTATTTTGGGTGCGTAAGTCCCGTGTATTATATGTTGCGCCCATTCAGTGAAAGTGATGATGTTCGTTTCTACAACTATATTTTCCAGACCACTCTATTTCAAAAGAGCTTATTTGGTCTTGGAAATGGTATTCTCATCAAAGAATCAGGAAATGGCAAGCTAAATACCATCAGAATGAGAATACCGATGGATAAATTTGGGGATCTGTATATTCCAATAGCCAGCAGTAACGATCAACAAATAATCTCTGATTTGTTAGATAAAAAATGTGATGAGATTGACACTCTAATTGCAGATATCTATGCGCAAATAGAAATATTGGAAACCACTAAACGAACCACAATTACTGAAACAATTAATAGGGGTTTGGACTTGAACGCAGAGATAAAAGATAGTAAAGTCGCATGGATTGGGAAAATGCCAAAACACTGGCAATGCATTAAGGGGAAATATTTTCTTAAATATTTACAAAAACCTGTAAAAATCACTGATGAAGTAATTACGTGTTTTCGTGATGGCGAAGTTACACTCAGAAGCAATCGTCGTGAAGAAGGCTTTACTATGTCGGATAAAGAAATCGGATACCAAGGTATTGATATAGGAGATTTAGTCGTGCATGGTATGGATGGATTTGCTGGAGCAATTGGTATTTCAGACTCGCGAGGTAAAGCTTCACCGGTTTTGAATGTAATAAATACATCTCAAAATAAAATGTATGTAATGTACTATCTTCGTAGTATGGCGTATAGTGATATTTTTCTTGCATTAGCTACTGGAATCCGTATTCGCACTTGCGATTTGCGTTGGAACAAACTTGCAGAATTGTTATACCCAATTCCGCCAATTGATGAACAGGAAGCAATTGTAGCCTTCATCAACGACAAACTTGAGCAATCAAACGCTATAATTGCCGAAAAGAAACTTCAAATAGAAACGCTGACTGAATACAAGAAAACACTAATATACGAATATGTTACAGGAAAAAAGGAGGTGCCCTCAGATGAAAGTTGAGTATGATTTCTTTTTGGATATGCCCAGTTTAATAATAAAAGGGGCAGACTTCATTAAAGCTTTCCAAGACAGAAGTGAGCTATTTCTTCTTGAAGTAGCAATAGATGGTTTTGGGGCAAAGTTTGGTGTTGTATCTCACTTTGATGATGAAGTGAATGATGAAATCAAATCGCAAATATCAAAAACGAGTGAAGTGATTTATACAATCAAGGAAAGATGGCTTGGAAGTTTATTAATGGATACTTGGTGCGAGGTATATATAAGTAATGGTGGTAGACCCAAACAATTAGTAGCGAGTAATGATTTTGGCAGGAATTTCGGAATAATAAGAAAGGACGCGTTAAACGATGAATAATATTCTTAGCGAAAAAGAATACCAGCAATTTATGTTGGAAAGATTGGGCGAAGACAATGGTTTCATCGTCCGTAAAGCCTCTAATTTTGATCGTCTTTTTGCGGTTGACCGTGAAATGCTCTTTCAATTTCTTGAAAATACCCAGCCGGAAGAAATGCAATCATTGCGCAAAATCTATAAAGCTGATTTAGAAGACACCATAATCAATTTGATTAATGCTGAAGTGACTAAAACTCGCGGTAGTCTTTTAAATGTACTCAAACACGGCATTGAAATTTCTAATTTGAAGTTATATTTGATGTACACTAAGCCTGCGACAACATTCAATCAAGATTTGGTTGCAAAGTATGAAAAAAATATTTTTTCAGTAATGGAAGAAGTATGGGCAAGCGATGACGAACGAATCGATCTTGTTATCTTTCTTAATGGCCTTGCGATTATGTCGTTTGAGCTTAAGTGTAACTTTGCTGGGCAATCCTATCAAGATGCCATTTTGCAATACAGAGCGCAACGCAACCCAAAAACAAGATTGTTTTTATTTAAAGCGGGTGTATTGGTGAACTTTGCGATGGACTTAGAAGAAGTCTATATGACCACAAAGCTCACTGGCAATTCCACATTCTTTTTGCCATTCAATAAAGGAAATGGTACAGGGGTTCATGCCGGAGCAGGAAACCCGATATATGAAGACGGTTATAGCGTTTCGTACATGTGGGAAGATATACTTAAGAAAGATACCATCATAAGCCTTATCAGTAAGTTTATTTTTATAGAAGCGAAAGAAACCGAGGATAGCTTTACCGGTAAAAATAAGAAATCAGAAACTATTATTTTTCCGAGATATCATCAGCTTGACGTTATTCGCCAATTGTTAGGTGATGTGCATGACAACTTAACATCACAAAATTACCTGATACAGCACAGCGCAGGTTCGGGTAAAACAAATTCGATTGCATGGTTAGCACATAGATTAACTTCTTTACATGATGCTAACAACAAGATTATTTTTGATAATGTTATTATAATTACAGACCGCGTTGTTGTTGACCGACAGCTTCAAAAAGCTATCCTCGGCCTTGAGCACAAAGCCGGTTTGATTCGTGTTATGGATGATAAATGCAACTCCGCAGATCTTGCAATAGCAATAAAGGGAAATACAAAAATTATAGCTACGACGATACAAAAGTTCCCTTATATCGTCGATAGTGTTGCTGGTCTTAGGGATAAGCGTTTTGCAGTAATTATTGACGAAGCCCACTCCTCTACTGCAGGTAAAGATATGGCTGCAGTTACAAAGTCGTTGGGCTCGGGAGAACAGGAGTTTGATGATGTTCAAGATATAATTGTTGATGAAATTTCTCGCAATGGCAAACAAGCGAATGTCTCTATATTCGCTTTTACCGCCACACCCAAGCCGACTACACTACATTTGTTCGGTAGATTGAACACCAAAGGGCAACGCGAAGCCTTTCACATTTATTCTATGAAGCAAGCGATTGAGGAAGGTTTTATTTTAGATGTGCTACAGAGATTCACAACGTATGAAACATACTATCAAATTAACAAAGAGATACAGGAAGACCCACGTTGTAAAACCACTGATGCCAAAAGACAAATAGCGCGCTTTATCGAGTTGCATGAAACAAACATTGCACAGCGTATAGAAGTTATAATTGAGCATTTCAGAACTTCTGTTATGTCTGAGCTCGGTGGAATGGCCAAAGCTATGGTGATAACAGCTTCACGCCAAGGCGCAGTTAAATATCGTAAAGCATTTGATGACTATATCACCAAACACGGATATACAGATATACGAGCTCTTGTTGCATTCTCTGGCAAAGTAAAGCTACCTGATGATGAGAACGAATATACTGAAGCAGGGATGAATAATTTTTCAGAAGAACGATTAACAAGGGAATTCGATAGCGATGAATATCAAGTTTTATTGGTGGCTAACAAATATCAAACTGGATTTGACCAGCCTAAATTATGCGCAATGTATGTGATGAAAAGATTAAAAGGTGTTACAGCCGTGCAAACTCTTTCTCGCTTAAATCGCATTTGCCCACCATTTGATAAGAAAACATTTATACTTGATTTTGTGAATAGCTATGAAGATATTGAAGAAGCGTTTGCGCCTTATTTTACGACTACACTGCTTTCTAACTCAGTAACACCAACAGCAATCTATGATCTTGAAGTGAAAATAGATGCGTATACCATCCTCGATCCAGATGATGTTGATAAGGCAAACGATCTTCTGTACAAGGAAAATGTAACTTCCAAGGACAAGCAGAAGTTGACCTTCTATTTTAATAAGGCTAAGAATATGATCGAAAAATATGACCTTGTCAAGCAACAGCAAATAGTGGCTCTTCTGAGAAGTTTTGTTCGATTCTATGAATTCTTGCTACAAGTATCTTGTTTTGAAGATGTAGAGTTGCATAAAAAGTATAATTTTATTACTTATTTGCAATCGTACATAAACATTAAACACCCCGGAGCTGGATATAATCTCGATGGTAAAATAAAAGCAACAAATTTTGTTCAAAAGAAAGAGGAAGTACATGATAAAACAGAGCTTGTATCTCAGCCAATAGTCAGTCTACCCACTGCCGAGAATTTTGGATTAACAGAGGCAAAAGAGGAGCGACTGTCTCAAATAATAGCAGAAATTAATAGTCGTACAGGAAAGGCTTATAACAACGATGTTGCAGTTAAAGCAATGCTACAAATTAGGGATATCCTAATGCGCTCTGAAAAACTTAAAACGAGCGCAAAAAACAACACTGTCAGAGATTTTGAGTTTTCATATTTTGACGATATAGATGATGCACTAATTGAGGGGTTGTCCCAAAACCAAGATTTCTTTTCTCTGCTGCTTGGAAGTGACGAAATCAAGAAACAAGTACTTGGTATATTCACAGAGGAAATTTATAGAAGTCTGCGTGATGCCTAAAGAAAAAGGAGTGTGTGAAAATGTTTGAAATTTTTCGCTTAAAAGATGCTTTAACAAAATATAAGCAAATTTTCATAACATCCCAATGGGAGCATGAAAAATACAAGTGGGAAGCGGTAAAATGCTTTCAGGACAATTGGGATGTTAACGCAACAGACTTCGCTCAAATGTTAACCTCTGCTTTGTCGAAGACAAATAACCTGCTTGCATCTATGAATAATTTCCCATCAAGGATGATCCAAGGATTTGCGAATACTGCACCCGAAGAAGTTCGCGGAATGTATATAGAGTTGTTTGATGAAAGCAAGGATGTTGTTAACCGTATTATTAATTTTAAGGATCAATCATCCATTCTTCTTGAAAAGTATGGAAACGGTGCAGGACAGCACTATCAATATGAGAACGCAATAAGCACATATTTGTGGCTACGTTACCCAGACAAATACTATATTTATAAATTTGGTGAAATTAAGTCAGTTGCAGATGAGCTCGGCAGTGATTTGCGATTTAAAAAAGGCGCATATGCTGATAACCTCAGGAATTTTTATGCTCTTTATGACGAAATATGTAGTGAGCTAAAAAAGGATAATGAGCTTGTTGCACTCTTAAATTCACAAATTACAGAAGATTGTTATCCTGATTTAGAGCTTAAAACACTGACAATAGATATTGGATTTTTTATAAGTCGCTCTTTTTCTCCAAAAGAGCAATTGCATCAAAATGAATGGTTTCCTACAGACTACTCTCCCGAGCTTTCAGTTGAAGATTGGGTAAATCTACTCAATGACAGAGAAGTGTTTACAATGGGAAGTCTTGAAATAATGAAACGAATGAAAGACTATGGTGGGCAGGCTACATGCACACAGTTAGCTGTTAAATATGGTGAAACAAAGAATTTTTATAACAGTGGGTCATCCTCATTAGCTCGTAGAGTGGTTGAAAAAACAGGTTGCCCAATAATGAAAAACGATACAGAAAATTCACGTTGGTGGCCAGTTCTTTATATAGGGCGTAATGCTGATAAAGGCGATGAAGGTAGTTATGTTTGGAAATTGCGACCCGAATTATTTTCGGCTTTAGATAAAGTTGATCTAACAGAAGTCGAACTGTATGCATCATCTGTGCCGGGCGAAGAAGATTGTGGCTACTGGTGGCTTAATGCAAATCCAAAAATATGGAGTTTTTCAGATCTTCCAATTGGAGAGGTTCAAGCATATACATTGTTTAACGACAATGGTAATAAGCGAAGAATCTTTCAGAACTTTTTAGATGCCAAAGCGGGTGACTTGATTATTGGTTACGAATCAAACCCGGTAAAGCAAGTTGTTGCAATTGGAAGAATAAGTGCAGAACAAGATGGCGAGAAAATGTTTTTTGAAAAAATCGAGGGGCTCGTTTCACCGATTGATTATAGCGTTTTGAAAAACTGCTCCGAGCTTGAAAAGATGGAATACTTTGTGAATCCACAGGGTAGCCTCTTCAAATTGACTAAAGGCGAGTATGAATTTATCGTAGATATGATCAGAGAAGAAAATCCTCTTGTAGCTAAAGATGAATTAGCGAAATATACAAAGTCAGATTTTTTAGATGAAGTTTTTATGTCGGAGGAACAATACGATACAATCGTAGGAGTATTGGAAAACAAAAATAACATTATTTTGCAAGGTGCGCCGGGAGTCGGCAAAACATTTGCAGCTAAGCGACTTGCTTATTCTCTAATGGGCGTTCAAGATGAAAGCAAGATTGAATTTATTCAATTTCATCAAAATTATTCATACGAAGATTTTATTATGGGCTACAAGCCGATGAATGATGGGTTCGAACTTAAATATGGTATTTTTTATAGATTTTGTCAAAAGGCGGCTAATCAGCCAGATAATAATTTTTTCTTTATCATTGATGAAATTAATCGTGGCAACATGAGTAAAATATTTGGTGAACTTCTCATGCTCATAGAGAAAGATTATAGAGGAACAAAAGCGACGCTTGCATATAATGGTCTTCCTTTTTCCGTACCTAAGAACTTATTTATAATCGGGATGATGAATACCGCAGATAGAAGTCTGGCTATGATTGACTATGCTCTTCGTCGACGCTTTAGCTTCATAAATATTGAGCCCGGCTTTGACTCTGTAGGATTTAAACAATATCAGAGCGCTTTGGACAACGATACCTTAAATGAACTTATCACAAAAGTAATTGATCTTAACAGAGAAATTGCACTTGACAGGTCGTTGGGGAAAGGTTTTTGTATCGGGCACAGTTATTTTTGCGGGCGTAGCGAGTGTTCTGATAATTGGTTACAGTCCATAATTGACTATGATATTCTTCCAATGCTTGCAGAATATTGGTTTGATGACATCGCAAAAATTCAAAGATGGGAAAATATTTTGCGTGGTGTGTTTCAATGACGAAAGATAAAAGCATTTTTATAAAGAATATTTACTACATGCTATCTTATGCATTTTCCGATCTACATAAGTCGGGCTATGAAGAAATTGCTGGCGAGGAGTTTGAGAATGCACATAATCTATTTGCAACAATTTTGTCTAAAGGTATAGGACATATTCTTAAACGTGGGATGCATCGTGAATATATAAATGTTAACGAAGACCTAATCACTCTGCGTGGAAAAATAGATATGACAGGTACATTAAGAAATAGATTATCACGAAAACAAGCTATCAGCTGTGAATATGACGAGCTTTCCGAAAACAATCTATTAAATCAGATACTTAAGACTACGGCGGTACTTTTAATACGTCATGGACAAGTTTATCCTAAATACAAGAGTGATCTTAAGAAAGTGTTGTTGTTTTTTTCAAATGTTGATATATTAGAACCTACTCAAATAAGATGGGAAACAATACGGTTCACTCGTAACAATCAGATTTATAGAGTGTTAGTTAGTATATGTCAATTCGTTGTTGAGGGTATGCTCTTAACAACTGACGATGGACTATATAAAATGGATGCTTTTGCTGACGAACAACGAATGAGTAGACTTTATGAAAAATTCATCTTAGAGTATTATATTAAAGAACACCCAGTTTTGAATGCAAAAGCTTCTCAAATACCATGGGCTCTTGATGATGGAATCGGAACAATGCTACCTACAATGCAGAGTGATATCACGCTTTCTTGTAACAACAAAATCTTAATTATTGATGCGAAATACTATTCCCATACAACGCAGGTTCAGTATGATACGCATAAAGTTCACTCAGGAAATCTATATCAGATATTTACTTATGTGAAAAATAAGACAATAAGTGTAGATGCATTAGAGTGCCAAGTGTCAGGTATGCTGTTATATGCTAAGACAGAGGATGCCGTACAGCCCGATAACACATATAAAATGAGCGGTAACATCATACATGTAAGAACATTAGATTTGAACCAAGATTTTTCTGAGATAGCAAAACAATTAAATCTTATAGCTGATTTGTTGCAATATTCATAGGTGAAGTAGTTCCCCGACAAGCTTGCAAGCAAGGCTGACCGGTACACACCGGCCCGCTT
>CAYJBU010000064.1:0-7986 GCA_964368155.1 uncultured Eubacteriales bacterium
TTGCTATCAAAGAGACATCAATTCTTTGTGCAATAAATCTGTCGCAAAGAGCAGAAGCAATTCTTATACATTCTTCATTTAACTGCTCATGTTCAACACTTCTGTTTTCGTATGTATCAATTATCAAAGTTATATTTTTCTTAATGCAGGAATCATACATATTCACTAGCAGTTCGTCCGATTTGGCTGAAGCTTTCCAGTTAATCAGCTTCATCGGGTCAGAAATAGTATATGACCTAATCCCCGCAAAAGAAAATGGATCGTCATACATTTTTTGTCTGCTTAAATATTCACCCATAATTTTATTATACGGAATATTAACTCTTTCGCTACTAACTTTTTTGGGATAAACATAAAAATCTTCAAAAAACTTTCTCTTTCCAAGATATGTATGCATCATGAAAACGTCACGACTCATCATGCCAAGCCCGGTAATAGTATAATAACCTCTTTTATCGCAAACAATTGGAAGTGTTCTTGTGATTTTTTTCTTTATTCCCACATAAAAAACATCTCTTCTGTAGACTTTATCGCTCACACTTGAGTTGTCTTCGTTTTGAAAAGATAATCCTTTTGAAAAATTGAAATCCACCTCAAGAACAGGCAAAAACAATAATTTATCATTTACAATAATTTCTTTTAGGTCTACAACTTCGCTTTCAAAGGCATTATCTTTTGGTAAACTGACTTCTGCTGTGAGATTATAGTCCCAAAAAGCATCGTATATCTTGCAAATAATCAAATATATAACAAAAATAATTACAGTAATTAAAAATACTATCAATTCAATTTCCACCCTTTCTTGAAACAAGCGTAATCACTTGAAAGGTTGCCAAATACAATTAACAAATCTCTTAGGTCGCCTTACAAGCTAGGACTAATTGCATAAAAAACTCTCGATTTACGCTTTCCACTCTTCGGTGGTGACAGGAACTGTTTCAAGAAGGTCCTCAATAATTTTTCTTTGTTGCGCACTTGACGCCGAAAGACTGTCAAGTTTAATTCTGTGCGCCAGCACATGAACCGCTAACTCTTTAATATCTTCGGGAACAACATAGTTTCTGCCTTGCACAAAAGCATATGCTCTCGCAGCTGTAAGCATTGCGAGCGAGCCACGTGGACTAATACCCGATTGCACATTTTTCATATTTCTTGATGCAACTGCAAGGTCTGCAATATATTCGATTAATACAGGGTGAACAAACACATCCATTTTAATTTTAAGTGCCAAATCCGCAATTTCTTCAGCAGTGCAAACTGATTCAAGTTGCTTTAGAGGTTCATCTTTCAAAAATCTATTCAATATGCTAATTTCAGTATCCTTCGCAGGGGCTTCCATGTTTATTTTCATTAAAAATCTATCGAGCTGAGCTTCTGGCAAAGGGTAAGTTCCCAGTGTTTCAAGTGGATTTTGAGTAGCTATAACAAAAAAAGGGCTTTTAAGTTTTCTTGTTACTCCGTCTACAGTAATTTGCTTTTCCGCCATACATTCAAGCAAACTTGCTTGAGTTCTAGGTGTCGCCCTGTTGATTTCGTCAGCTAACAGTATATTGCAAAACGCAGGTCCTTCTTTAAAGACGAACTCTCCCTCTTTTTGATTAAAATAGTTAAGTCCTGTAACGTCAGATGGCAAGAGGTCGGGTGTAAACTGAACTCTACCAAAAACAGCGTCCATTGATTTTGCAACGCTTGAAGCAAGGACTGTTTTCCCTGTTCCAGGCATGTCTTCAATCAAAACATGTCCTCCTGATAGCAAAGCCGTTAGAATTAGTTTTGTCACTTTCTCTTGCCCCACCATTACTTTTGCTATATTACTTTCGATTGTACTAATTACACTCACAAACCGCTCCTCCAATATTAATATATTTCAATGCTCATGCTGTATACATCCATATCTCCTGCGCCGAGGAATTTTACGCTTTTATTGTCTTCAAGGTCGTCGCAATGTGGATACACTCCATTATAACCTCTCCAAGGCTCAAAACACACAAATGATGAATCTTTCGCTTGCCAAATCGCAAGAATATTAAAATCTCCACCATATGTAAAGTTAAAAATATCCCCTTTATCTTTAACGCCGAATTTAAACTCATTAAACTCCACGTTGTTAAAAATTATCGTTTGAAGAAGCAAATCCCTGTCAAAATATAATCTAGATTTGTTATCAACGATAACCTCCGTTTCATCAAGACATACTCCGTTTCCGTTTTTCTCAAACAGCGAGCGCTCTAATGTTTTCGGCTCGGTGAACTCTATGTAATAATCTTCAAACTTTCTATTCTCGTTCAAAGGACAGTTAAATCCGGGATGAAGCCCAAAACTGTACACCATTTTTTTACTGTCTTTATTTTTTACCGTATAATAGGTCTCTAAAACATTACCAACAATTTGAATTTTTACCATTACAACAAAATCAAATGGGTATATTTTGTATGTATCATCATTTGAATAAGCCGACAAAACTAAAAAAGTATCGTTTTGCTCTTCAACTTCAAATTCCATATCTCTCAAAAAACCATGTTGTGGCATATCGCTTTCTTTTCCATCAATTCGTTTGCTCCTAAACGGCCCTATAGACGGAAAAAGCAATGGAGCACGTCTATCCCAAAACTCTTCATCACCTTGCCAAAGATATTCTTTATTCTTTGCATTTATAGAATAAATTTCCGCGCCCACACTGTTGACACTGACTGTCATAAAATCATTCTCAATTATATACAACATAACAATCCCTCCAATACATTTTTTCTATTATACTACACCTTTTGTTAAATTACAATATTTTTCTTGACTGCTAACGCTTTTAAGAGTAGAATGTACTAAGAGGTGAAAAATTATTGTTTTTTACCTTTTTCGGCGACAACCAAAACTAACATATTTTGAAATATAATACACTCTGATTTGAATTAATTTTCATATTAGAAAAGGATGGTATTTATGCCTTTTAAGTACAGAATAAACATGTGCGAAGGACCTTTAGCGATTAGAATGTTGCAATATTCACTTCCTCTTATGCTCACTTCTACTTTACAACTTCTATACAACGCAACCGATATTGTAGTGGTTGGTCGATACGCAGGACAAGATGCGCTCTCCGCAGTTGGCTCTACCGGACCTTTAATCAACCTATTGCTGACGCTTTTTTTAGGATTATCAATTGGTACCAGTGTCTCAATGTCAAGATACTTTGGAGCAAATGATTATCAAGGAATGCAGTCAACTTTACATTGTTCAATTGCAGTCGCTTTAATATCTGGATTTTTTGTTGGAATTGCAGGATTTATTCTATGCGAACCTCTTCTTTCTTTGATGAGCACACCGCCTGAGGTTATTGGGGGTTCTGCTCTTTATATGAGAATTTTTTTTATCGGAATGCCTTTTAACATGATATACACATTTGGCGCAGCTGTACTCAGAGCAGTTGGTGACACTAAAAGGCCTTTATATTTTTTAAGTATTTCAGGGCTTGTTAACGTCATATTAAACCTCATTTTTGTTATTGTTTTCAATATGGGTGTTGCGGGAGTAGCAATTGCAACCATCGTCGCTCAAGCCTTGTCTGCTTTTTTTGTCGTAAGGACACTTATAAAAAGCGACGGCGCACTAAATTTAAACATAAAGGAGATAAAAATCCACAAAGACAAGTTGTTTATGCTGATTAAAATAGGTTTGCCTGCTGGAATTCAAGGTTCTTTCTTCTCGCTTTCAAACGTCATCATTCAATCTTCAATTAACAGTTTCGGCTCGATTGCAATGGCTGGAAATGCCGCTTCGGGAAATCTCGAAGGCTTCATCTACATGTCTTTGAACGCATTCTATCAATCTAATGTTACTTTTGTTAGTGCAAATATGGGCGCTAAAAAATATAAGCGAGCAAGGCAATGTCTGTGGTACTCATTTGGAATGGTTTCTGTAACCAGTGTTGTAGTTTGTTCTATTTTCTATTTTTTTGCAGAGCCTCTTGTCGGATTATACAACAGCGACCCTATTGTCATCGCATATGGAGTTGAAAGGCTTCAGCTTTTGTCTTCGCTTTATATTTTGTGCGGTTTCATGGAAGTTCTAACAGGACAATTGCGAGGAGTCGGTTATTCACTCACTCCAATGATAATTTCCCTTTGCGGTGTGTGTGGAATACGTATTACGTGGATATACTTTGTTTTTGGGCATTTCAGAACCCTTCAAACTTTATATCTTTCATATCCAGTAACTTGGACTATTACCATTGCAGCAAGTCTTATTACTTATATTATTTTATCAAAAAAAACCGTTCCAAAGGAAGACTATATACCTTTAAAGGAGTAGCCTATGGTATGCCCACATTGCAACAGAGAAATTGATGCGGAATTTGGGTCTAGTAAAACTAATATAAGATGCCCACTTTGTCATCAAACAATAAAGAAAAAATTATCGGGGATAAAAACTAGTTATATTGAAACAGAAGATGGACTGATTAGAACAAGACGAGAAAAATTGGTAATCTCCAATCTTTTTCTGTGCTATTTCTTGATTTTTTGTTTTGAAAACAATTTAATTTTCTATCAATTGGCACATTACACTTTCGAAGCTGTCGCATATCATTTACCCTATACATTTTGCACCATATTCTACTATCCTTTCACATTTGCTTATTTTTTTCTTACTGTAATTCAACATCATTACACTGTTAAAGCAAAAATTAGGGTACGGGCAGTTAAGACAGATATAATGTATATTATTTTGTTTTTTACCACTCTTTATGCTATGATTGGTTCTTTTTATGCATTTTCCTATATAATAGGAATTTCTGTCTTTACGTTTATATTTATTCGCGAAAAAAAATAGACTTGACATATTAGCTCAATTGTGTGATAATTGCGATATTATTTAAAAGGGGATGTACATTTTGAAACGAACAGAAATCAAACAACTTTATACAAGTATCAATGAATTTGATTCAAAGGAAATTACTGTTTTCGGTTGGGCAAGAACCATCAGAGACTCTAAAGCCTTGGGATTTATTGACTTAAACGACGGTTCTTCTTTTAAAGGAGTTCAAATAGTCTTTGAAGCAGACAAAATAAATAACTATGCAGAAATTGCTTCTCAAAATGTTGGTGTTGCTTTAAAAGTCAAAGGACTAGTGATTAACACTCCCGAAGCGAAACAACCTTTTGAAATCCACGCAACTGAAATTGAAGTAGTTGGGGCATCAACACCTGATTATCCTTTGCAAAAAAAGAGGCACACCGTTGAATATTTACGCACAATCGCACATTTAAGACCAAGAACAAATTTATTCAGTGCAGCGTTCAGAATTCGCTCTGCAGCAGCTTTTGCAATTCACAAATTCTTTAATGAAAGAGACTTTGTATACTCACATACTCCGATAATCACAGGTAGCGACTGCGAAGGTGCAGGCGAAATGTTCAAAGTCACCACTTTGGATTTTGACAACTTGCCAAAAACCGAAAATGGTGAAATCGACTATAAAGAAGACTTCTTTCAAAAAGCAACCTCATTGACTGTTTCAGGACAACTTGAAGCAGAGTGCATGGCTATGGCTTTTGGTAAAACTTATACTTTCGGACCTACTTTCAGAGCTGAAAACTCTTACACGCAAAGGCATGCTGCAGAATTTTGGATGATTGAGCCAGAAATTGCTTTTGCTGACTTGCAAGATGACATGGAGCTAATCGAAGAAATGATTAAATATGTAATTTCCTATGTCATCGAACATTGCCCACAAGACATGGAGTTCTGCAATCAATTTGTTGAAAAAGGTTTAATCGAAAAATTACAGCACGTTGTAAACTCTGATTTTGCTCATGTAACTTATACTCAAGCTGTTGAAATTCTCGAAAAAAACAATGATAATTTTGAATTCAAGGCTTATTGGGGTTGCGATTTGCAAACAGAGCATGAAAAATATCTTGCTGAAACTCATTTCAAAAAACCTGTTTTTGTCACTGATTACCCAAAAGAGATAAAAGCGTTTTATATGAGAATGAACGACGACAAGAAAACAGTTGCAGCGGTTGATTTGGTTGTTGCAGGAATAGGTGAACTCGTCGGAGGTAGCCAACGTGAAGAAAGACATGATTTATTAGTAGAAAGAATAAAAGAAATGGACTTAGACCCAGCAGATTACTGGTGGTATTTAGATTTAAGAAAATACGGTGGAAACTGCCACGCAGGCTTCGGACTTGGCTTTGAAAGACTGGTTATGTATCTTACAGGAATATCAAATATCAGAGATGTATTGCCATTCCCAAGAACTACAGGAGTCGCAGAATTCTAATTATTAAGTTTTTTGTAATATTTCTTAGTAAAATTAATATAATTTTATATAAGGATAGATAAATTAATCATACAATAAGTTGAAAAATGCAAGTAAAGATTATTTTACTTGCATTTTTTGCAAAAATAATATAGAATATTAGATATATTACTTTAGATTTGAATTTTTTTTAAAAATATAATTCAACATCAAGATTGGAGATTACTAATGTCAATGGTAAAACTTAATTCCGAAGAAGCACAAAATCTATATCAAAGCACTAAAACTCTCTATGACGAGTTTGTCTCACAAAATCTTTCATTAAATATGGCAAGAGGAAAACCCGGTGCAGACCAATTAGATATGTCTAAAAAACTTTTAGACTGCGTAAATTCTGATACCGATTTAAATTCATTTTGTTCTGACGACATTCGCAACTACGGAATTTGGGACGGATTACCACAGCTCAAAGATATATTTGCTCAAATTATGGATGTTCCTGCCTCAAGTATTATTCTTGGAAACAACTCAAGCCTTGAATTGATGTTCGAAGTAATTTCAAGAGGATATTCACACGGTTTCATGGGTAACACACCGTGGTCTAAACTTGAGAAAATCAAGTTCCTATGTCCTGTTCCAGGATATGACAGACATTTTGCTATTTCTGAATATTTCGGAACAGAGATGATTAACATACCAATATACGACAACGGACCTGACATTGACATGATTGAAAAATTGGTTGAAAGCGACGAGAGTATTAAAGGTATTTGGTGTATTCCAAAATACTCAAATCCAAGTGGCATAACTTACAGTGATGAAGTGGTTTCTCGCCTTGCGAATTTAAATCCTCTTGCTAAAGACTTTGTTATTATGTGGGATAATGCTTATTGTGTACACGATTTAACCGACACCCCAGATAATCTTTTGAGTATATATAACGAATGCTTGAAAAACGGAAAACAAAACATGCTTTTCAACTTTGCTTCAAGCTCAAAAATTACTTTTCCCGGCTCAGGAGTATCCGCCTTTGCTATGGGAGAAAAGCTATTCAAAGACATGGAGTCAACTTTCACTATTAGAAGCATAGGTCCTGATAAAGTGAATCAACTAAGGCACACACTTTTCATGAAAGACAAAGCCGGAGTTGCTGAAATCATGCAAAAACACAGAGCGATTTTAGAGCCAAAATTTAATAAAGTTTGTGAAATTCTAGAAGAACAACTAGGCTCAACAGATTACGCTTCATGGAACACTCCAAACGGTGGGTATTTTGTAAGCGTTAATGTTGAAGATGGTTGTGCAAAAAGAGTTGTTGAACTATGCAAGAATGCAGGAGTAGTGCTTACAGGAGCAGGTGCAACCTTCCCTTATGGAAAAGACCCCAAAAACAGCAATATCAGAATTGCACCAACTTTCCCACCTGTAAACGAGCTTGAAACAGCTATGAAACTTTTCTGTGTTTGTGTCAAACTTGCAGTTTACGAAAAATACATGAAAAAGTAAATATTCATTTGCGTGTGTGACAAATTGTCTCACACGCTTTTTTTTGTTAATGCAATTTGTTCCTAGTGGCTAAACATTTTTGCGTATCACAGATAAAATTAAACAGGCTGTGGTTTTGAGTTTTGTGTGTTAAATTATTTATTGATTTTTTGTTGTATTTGTGATATAATAACCTCTATGGTACCCAAAACATCTTCACTTGTTGCATGCTACTTCATACT
>CAYJBU010000064.1:8086-13583 GCA_964368155.1 uncultured Eubacteriales bacterium
TAATAACCTCTATGGTACCCAAAACATCTTCACTTGTTGCATGCTACTTCATACTTTGTTAGATGAATATCGATATTTTGACCATAACGAGAACATTGAATCGTTTAAAATATACGACTGACGTCGTTTTTTAGGTGATTTAATAACCTCTATGGTACCCAAAATATCTTCACTCGTTGCATGCTACTTCGTACTTTGCAAGAAGATTAACGATATTTTGACCAATTACATATGCAGTAACTTATAGTTTTTACTTATAACAAATAACATTAACGCTATACCACAATGAAAAAAGAAGGATATATATGGATAAAGATAAAAGTTTTGATACCAGTTCAACTGAAAGAAATGACATCGTAATAGGACGTAACTCTGTGACCGAAGCCCTTAAAACATCTCGTGAAATTGACAGTATTTTAATTGCAAAAGGGCAAAAAGGTGGTTCTATTTCAACAATAATTAAAAAAGCAAAAGATAAAGGTATTCCTGTAAAGAAGTAGACGGTAAAAAGCTTGATTTTATGTGTGCAGGCGCAGTTCATCAGGGTGTAATCGCAATGACAGCTGTCAAAGAATACTCTCAACTAGAGGATATTTTCGAGCTTGCTAAATCAAAAAACGAAGATCCTTTTATCATTATTTGTGATGAATTGACTGACCCTCACAATTTAGGCGCGATTTTAAGAACTGCTGATTGTAGTGGGGCTCATGGAGTTATTATTCCTAAAAGGCGAAGTGTTACTTTAAATTACACTGTTGGCAAATCCTCCGCAGGTGCAATAGAATATGTACCTGTAGTGAAAGTTAACAATTTGGCTTCAACTATTGACAAACTAAAAGATTTAGGTGTTTTTATATACAGCACGGACATGGAAGGACAAGACTGCTTTGCTACCGATTTCAGCGGAGCTGTTGCTCTTGTTATCGGGTCTGAAGGAAAAGGTGTACAAAGGTTAATCCTTGATAAATCAGATTTTGTTGTATCTTTACCCGTCGCAGGTCACATCAACTCATTAAACGCCTCGGTGGCTTGCGGAATTTTCTGTTATGAAATATTAAGACAGAGAAAAAAACAATAGGAGAGGAATTGAGAATGGCTAGAGATAAGGAAACTTCTACAGACTATGATTATGATGAAGTTTATACAGTAGAAGACTCTGAGGAAGAAGAAAAATCAAAAAAATGGGGTTTTTGGGGAAAAAAAAGAAAAAAACGCCTTGAAAATGATGATTTTTTAATCGACCATGAGTTAAAAGCAAAATCTTTGTCTGATTTTAGGCAAGGATATGATTCTAATATCGAAATTTCTGCTGACGAGAGCACTTTCACCGATTTATTCGACAAAGATGCTCCACTCATCGACGAAGAAACTTCTAAGAATTTCGAACTCATTCAAAAAGAAAGAAGAAAAAGAGTTGAACAGGCTGCACAAATTGCAGGCGTTTCATTAGGCGATGTTGCCTCTGAACTTGGAATAATCGCCCCTCCTCCTGTATCTTCTGTTGCAACTGATGTTACGGATGGACAAACTGTTGTAAAAAGCAAAAGTGACAGTTTTCAAAACGCAATAATTAAATCTGCGGAAACACAAACTATTGAGTTAAAGCTTAATTTTGAAAACGAAACTTTGGAACTGATAGAAAATAAAACTGAAGAAGATGATTTAGTTAGCAATGAGAGTATTGAGCAAAACGAACCTGAAATTGATAGTATTTCTACAGAAATCTCTCAGGAAAATCTTGATTTTGCTGAAGATAATTTAGATGATGAAGACAGTTTAGAAAAAGTTTTGCAAGAAGTAGCTATGGAAGTTGAAAGCTTTGAGAGTACTCAACCGCTAGAGTTAACTACATCAGATTCTGTCGATTCTGACATTCACGACAACCTAGTTCAAGAAGACACAACTGCGATTGACGAGACACAAGTTTTTGACAATATGAATGATTTTGAAAATCCAGAGAAATCAGAAGTTAGCGACTCAGAGCTTGGAGACACTTTAAGCTCCATTGCAGATATTATTGACAAAGATAACACTGCTACAGAAGCTGACGAGCCCAAAACTTCCGACGCTGAAAATGAGCTTCCAACCGATGAAAAAGCTGTTTTAGAAACATCAGACGAAAACTACCAAGATGCTTCTCAACCAGACGATGAAGAAGCAGAAAATGATAATGAATTTGATGTCCTTCAAAGAGATTTCGAGAAAGAATACGGAGTTGTCGAAGAAGCACAAGAAGATGAAGAACCCGACGACGGATTTGACAAGGATTTCAGTGAAAAAATAAAAAAACGCAGGGAAGAAAAGCAAAAAAAGAGCGAACCCGATACTTTCCCTGTTATATCAAATTACCGTGATTATAGAGATAAAACAGTTCCAATACATTTAGTTCATGTAGATAACTTGTACAGTTCAATTTTGGCTGAGTCAAACGGAATTAAAAAAGATTCTAAAGAAGTTACTGCTCCTAGCAGAAAGCTTGTTTCGGGTCTTTATGACGACAGCGCTCAAACTAACGAGCAAATGACGGATTATAAAAATCCTTCACAAGCAAAGAAAGTTTCCCAACAATTAAAAAAAGACATGCAAGCATTGATATTGAAATTGTTTGTCACTGCGTTGCTTAGCACATTCTTATTTTTTATCACAACAGTTAACGAACAAACTTTCCTACAAGGAAATGAAACCGGTGATGCTACCGCTTATTTAGTTTCCTCGCTGATTGCAGTTTTAGTATCTGTCATTGTGTGTATCAGAACTGTTGTTAACGGCGTAATCAGCTTGTTTAAAGCTCGACCCACAGTTGACAGCGCAATGTCGATTGCTAGTGTAACTGTTGTTATTCACATAGTAGCTTCATTCTTCAACCAAGAAGCAATAGTTAATGGAACCGAACATATTTATTCTTTAATTGTTGTAGTAGCAATGTTTTTAAACAATCTTGGAAAAATGATTTCTTTAAGACGAATTCATAGCAATTTCAGGTTTATTACTTCCAGAGAGCAAAAGTACGCTGTTCAGTTTTATGGCGAATATGGAAATTCGCTGAAATTTGCTGAAAACTGCGTTGCTGAAACTCCAATAATTGCATATCAAAAAAAGGCAGATTTCTTAAAGAGATTTTTGCAACTCTCAAACGAGCCCGACCCTTCGCAAGTTTCAAGCCAAAATTTGACAACAGTGTTTTTACTTGCTTCTTTCGCATTATGTGCAATTAGAATTATTCAAACACAAAATATTTTCATGGGTTTAAGTATTTTCACAGCTGGATGTTGTGCTACTATAGCACTTGGTAGCTTGATTTGTGTAAACTTACCACTGAGCAGATTTTGCAAAAAAGCAAGACGCTTTGGCGCTATGGTAAGTTCTTACTATGCTGTAGCAGAAGTAGCAAAAGCTAACGCAGTCATGGTTGATGCAAACGACCTTTTCCCATCAGGGACTGTCTCTTTAGAGGGCGTTAAAACATTCGGAAGACAAAATAAAGACATTGCCATTCTTTATGGAGCAGCTCTTTCAAGTAAAGTAGGTGGAACTTTTGATGATATCTTCTCACAAATATTGACAGAAGATGAGAAAACTCTACACTTCCCTTCGGATGTCGTCATAGATGGCGAACACGGAATTTCGGGTGTTGTACAAAATTCAAGAGTGTTAATCGGAAGCAGAGATTTACTCATAAAAAACAATATCGAGGCTCCGAAAAAAGAAGATGTTATTGAATATATCAGCAAAGGAAATAAAATTTTCTTCCTAGCAATGAATGGTGAATTGACTGCAATGCTGATTGTTAAATATAAAACAGACAAGCGCAAAAGAATTGAACTACAAAAACTTGAAGCTAATGGAATAAGCGTAATTGTACGTTCAACTGATACTAATATCACAAAAAAAATGATATGTAACACATTTTCATTATCTCAGTCGTCTGTGAATGTTGTAACTGGCGAACTCGGAGAGATTTATGCTAAAGCGGTTAGAGACCCAATCCCTAGAGCTGATGCGCTAGTCGCAACAAAAGGCAAACCAGAGTCAATGATGAATGTAATTTCTGATTGCAATAGTCAAAAGAAAATGATATCATTAATCGTAGCAATGCAATGCGTTGGAATGATTTTAGGTTTTTTCCTTGTTGTAACACTAGGATTTTTCGGAGGAACTAACCAATTAACAGCTACTTCAATATTCTTGTACCTGTTTTTCTGGTTTTTGGTAATATTTTTTGTTCCTAAGTTTAGGAAAATGTAAGTTAATTAGGCAATCATATTAAGTATGTTATTGCTTAAAATAAATTTTGTAGGTGGAACTATGAAAAGATTAAAAGTAGGAATTATCGGATGCGGTGGTATTGGTACACAAAAACACTTACCATCAATTAAAACAGTAGACCGAGCAGATGTTGTTGCATTTTGTGACATTATCGTTGAACGTGCTGAAAAAGCAGCAAAAGAATTTGGTACTGCTGACGCAAAAGTTTATGTCGATTATAAAGAATTGTTAAAAGAAGATTTAGACGCAGTTTTTGTCTGTACACCAAATCGTTCACATTCATTTATTACAATCGACGCTCTGCACAGCGGAAAACATGTTATGTGCGAAAAACCAATGGCAATTAATTCAGAAGAAGGCCAAAAAATGCTTGATGCTGCAAACGAAACAGGCAAAATTTTGACTGTAGGTTACCAAAGCAGATATCGTTCTGACAGCCAATACATGAAAGCAGAATGCGAAAATGGAACATTCGGCGACATTTATTATGCTAAAGCAAAAGCTATCAGAAGACGCGGGGTTCCAACTTGGGGAGTTTTCACAAATGAATACGAGCAAGGCGGCGGACCATTAATCGACATCGGTACACACGCACTTGACTTAACACTTTGGATGATGAACAAATACACTCCAAAATATGTTGTTGGTACTACTTTCCGTAAGTTAGCTGACCAAACAAACACAGCAAATCCATTTGGCGAATGGGATCCAGAAGATTTTACTGTTGAAGACAGCGCTTTTGGATTTATAGTTATGGAAGACGGCTCTACTATTGTTTTAGAATCAAGCTGGGCTTTAAATACATTAGATGTTAATGAAGCTAAAACAGTGATTTGTGGAACAAAAGCAGGTGCTGATATGCTAGACGGTCTTAGAATCAACGGAGTTAAAAACAACAGACAATATGTTGAGACCCCTGCTTTCAATACAGGCGGAGTTGCATTCTTTGGTGGAAAGCAATTAACTCCTGAAGCTATTGAAAACAATGTATTCATGGATGCTGTCGAAGGAAAAGGCGAAGTAGTTGTAAAACCAGAGCAAGCACTAATGGTTACTAAGATTTTAGAAGCAATCTATAAATCATCAGAAACAGGCGAGCCTGTATATTTCAACAAATAATTTTGTAAATTTACATTGAACACTGTCGCATTAACGATTTTTTTGTTAATGCGACAGCTCTTTTTATTACAACCAAAGCTATTAACCTACATACCTTTAACGTTTTTATAAT
>CAYJBU010000065.1:0-1677 GCA_964368155.1 uncultured Eubacteriales bacterium
ACAAACGCTTTGCGTTTGTTCTGAATAACTTGTTATTCAGTAGGCTTTAATTATACCTTTGTTTTTCCTTTTATAACCGTCGTTAATTCAATCCTTAAATTGATGTGAAAAGTTTTGTTGATTCCACAGCTTTATGCCACTTTGTTATGTAGCAATCCACTTGTTCTTTTTCCATTTTTGGGGTAAAAATATTAGAATTCTTTTGAGTAGCTTTTACTTCGTCCAAATCTTTCCAAAATCCCACCGCAAGACCTGCAAGATACGCTGCTCCTAATGCAGTGCTTTCTCTTATCTGCGGTTTAACTAGCGGAATACCTAAGATATCTGATTGAAACTGCATAAGTATACTGTTTGCAGAAGCACCACCGTCTACCTTTAGGCTTTTTATCTCTATCCCTGTCCCTTGTACCATTGCATCTATTACATCCTTGCTTTGATATGCAATAGCCTCTAAGCATGCCCTTATAATATGATTTTTGTTACTTCCTCTGGTCAAACCAAAAATACTTCCTCTTGCATACATATCCCAATGAGGCGCACCCATTCCTGTGAATGAGGGAACCACGTAAACTCCACCATTGTCAGAAACTTTAGAGGCAAAATATTCGCTGTCTGAGCTTTCGCTAATAAAACCAAGCTCGTCTCGCAACCATTGAATAACTGCACCACCAACAAAAACACTGCCTTCTGATACATAGTTAATTTCGTTTCCTATGCTCGCTCCAATACTTGTCAACAATCCATTATTTGTAATAATCGGTTTGTCACCAGTGTTCATGAGGGTGAAGCACCCTGTTCCATATGTATTTTTAACGTCTCCCTTGTTAAAGCAAAGCTGACCGAAAAGTGCTGCTTGTTGGTCTCCAACTAACGAACAAATTGGGATTTCTTCGCCTTGTAGATTAACTACTCCGTATGTTTCACTGCTTGAGCTAACTTTGGGCAAAATGCATTTTGGAATGTCCAACTGCTCTAAAATGTAGTCATCCCATTGCATAGTGTGAATGTTAAACAGCATTGTTCTAGATGCGTTTGTATAGTCTGTGACATGTACTTTTCCACCTGTAAGCTTCCAGAGAAGCCAAGTATCCACTGTTCCGAACAATAAATCTTCTGCTCGTTCTCTAGCGCCCGTGACGTTATCCAAAATCCATTTGATTTTTGTTGCTGAAAAATAAGCGTCAATCAAAAGTCCTGTATTTTTTTGGATATAATCTGCTAATCCTCTCTCTTTTAAGTCCTCGCAAATTTTATCACTCCTACGGCATTGCCAAACAATTGCATTGAATATTGGTTCTCCAGTCTTTTTATCCCATATAATGGTAGTTTCTCGTTGATTTGTTATTCCAATTCCTGCAATTTCACTTGGTAGAATTCCGCTTTTCAGAACAGCTTCTATCAAAACTGAATATTGAGATATGAAGATATCATTTGCGTTTTGTTCAACCCAGCCCGATTTTGGAAAAATTTGTGGAAACTCCTTTTGAACAACAGAATGAATATTCAATTCTCTATCAAACACAATTGCCCTCGAAGCAGTAGTTCCCTGATCAAGTGCGATTACATATTTTTTCATGGTGACTGCGTCACGTTTGTCGAACAAACTCAATTTTCTATTAAATTTAATTCCCGTGACTTTCCTTTCTACTTACTATTCAGCTCCTCGACTGCCGAACA
>CAYJBU010000065.1:1777-13574 GCA_964368155.1 uncultured Eubacteriales bacterium
TTAATTCCCGTGACTTTCCTTTCTACTTACTATTCAGCTCCTCGACTGCCGAACAAACTCGAATTTTTATTATATTTGCTTCCAGCGACTATCTCTGGTTACTGCGTCATTCTTTCTGTAATAATTCCATTCACTTCTCCACAAATTAAAAAGCAGCACAACAAGATTTCTTGAAGTGCTGCTGCATTAAATATTCATACATGCATATAACGTTTCTTTTTAACTCAAGATAACATTACTCAAGTTACATTTCGACAGCACCATATCAAGCAACAATTAAAATGTTATTATGTTGAATATCGTAAAATCGCTGTATACTTCCCCTTTTTTTAGAAAAGCATTGCCCAGTTCAGGTATATTGTGGCAATTTGGAGTGACTTGTGTTTCAAGGCAAAATCCATGACGTTTACTATACATAGCACCATTTTTTCCCTTAACATCATCCATCATATTCCCTGCATAGAATTGGATTGCAGGCTTTGTGGTAAACACATCCATCGAAATTCCTGAAAGCTCTCCTGTAGCAGTAGCTGCCATATTCATGCTTCCCTCTTCACCGTTTAATATGAAATTATGGTCATATCCTGCGGTTATCTCGAAATCAGGCACTTCATCAATCTCTTCACCTATAACTCTACCGTCTCTAAAATCAAACACAGTGTCGTCGACAGAAAGAACCTCGCCAGTTGGGCAACAATTCCTGTCAACGGGAGTATATTCATCTGCAAAAACTGTAAGCACATGACCTTCAATACTTCCGCTATCTTGTCCGTTTAAATTAAAATAAGTATGATTTGTTAAATTCATCACTGTGTCTTCATCGCAAACAGCACTATAATTCAAGGATATCTGCCTGTCTTCGGTAAGTCCATAAGTCACTTTTACATCTGCATTTCCGGAAAAACCACACTCACCGTCAGGAGAATGATATGTGCAAACCAAAGTTCCTTCATCTTCTTCGATGTTCCACATTTTCATATCAAAACCTTCTTTTCCACCGTGAAGGTTGTTGTTTCCATCGTTTTTATAATGTTCAAAAACTTTTCCGTTCAATGTATAGGTCGCATTCGCAATTCTATTCGAGTTTCTTCCAATAATCGCTCCGAAATATCCACCGTTATTTTGGTATTCCTCTAGCGTTTCGTAGCCACACACGATATCAAGAATTTTCCCGTTTGCATCAGGAGTTCTAAGCGCAACGATAGTCGCCCCATAATTCATGATGTCTATTTCAGTATCTCCGTTTTTCATTGTGTAAAGAAAATTATCTATTTCTCCAACTTTTCCAAAAGGTTTTTTAGTAATCTGTGTCATAGTGTCATCATCCCTTCTCAAATTTAATTGCGATAAATCATCTCAGTGCAAACCATCTAAATCATTATTTACATATTGTATAATAATGTAATTCTAACACATTTAAAGAAATATATCAAGCAAATAATTCTTATTTCACAACTAAATTTACCAACTTGTTCGGAACATAAATTTCTTTTACAATAGTTTTATTTGCTATCTCTGCAGACACTCTTGACTCGCTTTTAGCAAGAGAAATAGCACTATCTTTTTCTGCATCTCTCTCAATTATCAATTTTGCTCTCATTTTTCCATTAACTTGAACAACAATCTCCACTGTGTCTTCAACACATTTCGCAGCATCGTATGTTGGCCATTTTTCTTGAGCAACAATCCCCTTGCCAAGTTTGCAAAGCTCGTAGATTTCTTCAGTTACATGAGAAGCAAAAGGATTTAACAAAACAGTGAAAATTCTTAACTCTTCACGATTGATACTACCTTTTTTATATATATCATTGAGCAATGACATCAAAGCAGCAATCGCAGTGTTAAATTTTAGATTTTCACAATCTTCGCCAACTTTTTTAATAGTTTTATTAAACGCTACTTCTAAATCTGCGCTGACTTCTTTTCCATCTCTTAAAATATCTTGAAGTGCCCAATAGCGCTCAACAAATCTGAAACAACCTTTAATTCCCTCTGGGCTCCAAACAGCTGCTTTTTCAAAGTCGCCGATGAACATTTCATACAATCTCATAGTATCAGCGCCATATGAATTCACTATCTCGTCAGGATTCACAACATTGCCTTTGGACTTGCTCATTTTAATTCCGCCCTCGCCCAAAATCATGCCATGACTAGTTCTTTTTGCATAAGGCTCCGCAGTCGGAACAACACCTATATCAAACAAGAATTTATGCCAAAAGCGGCTATAAAGCAAGTGCAAGGTTGTGTGCTCCATTCCACCGTTGTACCAATCTATAGGAGACCAATAATTAATCGCCTCTTTTGATGCTATGGCTTTGTCATTTTTTGTATCCATGTATCTTAAGAAATACCACGAAGACCCAGCCCATTGTGGCATTGTATCCGTTTCGCGTATAGCATCTTTGTTACATTTTGGGCATTTTACATTTGTCCAATCTGTGATTTTCGCAAGCGGTGATTCACCTGTTTCAGTCGGCTCATAACTGTCTACCATAGGCAATGTCAAAGGTAACTCGCTCTCGTCAATTGCTACGTATCCACAATCCTCACAACAAACAACAGGAATAGGTTCACCCCAATATCTTTGTCTTGAGAACACCCAGTCACGCAATTTAAAGTTAACCTTTGTTTCTCCTAAGCCTTTTTCAATCAAGTGAGATTTAATCTTCGCTTTTGCTTCTTCAACGCTTAAACCGTTTAATATCCCTGAATTCACCATAATTCCAGTGTCGCAGTCAGTGAACGCCTCTTTTTCAATGTCTCCACCAGTCACTACTTCAATAATAGGTAAATCGAACTTTTTCGCAAACTCCCAGTCTCTTGTGTCGTGACCGGGCACCGCCATAATCGCTCCTGTACCATACGAAACTAAAACATAGTCAGAGATAAAAATAGGAATTTCGGTGTTTGTCAATGGGTTAATTGCCCTTACGCCCTCGAGTTTCACTCCTGTTTTATCTTTCGCTAACTCTGTTCTCTCAAAATCAGATTTTTTCGCTGCCTCTTGTCTATATTCAACTACTTCTGCCATATTTGTGAGCTTGTCCGACCATTTTTCGATATAAGGATGCTCCGGAGATACAACCATATAAGTTGCTCCATAAAGCGTGTCGGGTCTCGTTGTATAAACTCTTAAAACGTCATCAGCTGTGGTTTTAAAATCAACCTCTGCACCTTCGGACCTGCCAATCCAGTTTTTTTGTTGAGCTTTCACTCTGTCAGGATAGTCCACCATGTCTAAATCATCTACTAGTCTTTGTGCGTACTCTGTGATTTTAAGCATCCACTGGGATTTAACTTTTCTTACAACTTCGCTATCGCATCTCTCACAAACACCATCTACTACTTCTTCGTTAGCTAGAACACATTTGCATGAAGTACACCAGTTTACAGCCATTTCTTTTTTATAAGCAAGACCTTTTTCAAACAGTTTCAAGAAAATCCATTGAGTCCATTTGTAGTAATCGGGGTCAGTAGTGTTAATCTCTCTGCTCCAGTCAAATGAAATTCCCAAAGCTTTTATTTGACTCTTGAATTTTGCTACATTTTTTGCTGTAACATCTTTTGGATGAACTTTATTTTTAATCGCAAAATTCTCTGTAGGAAGTCCAAACGCGTCCCAACCGATTGGATACAGTACATTATATCCTTGTAGTCTTCTTTTCCTTGAAATAACATCAAGTCCGGTGTATGGGCGTGGGTGTCCAACGTGCAGCCCGTCCCCTGATGGGTATGGAAATTCTATCAATGAATAAAACTTTTCTTTATCACTATTTTCTTCAGCATGGAAAACGCCTTTTTCTTCCCATATTCCTTGCCATTTTGGCTCAATCTTCTTAAAAATGTCGCTATACTTCATTTTGCAAATATCCTTTCTATGCGCCTTATCCTATACCAGTCTTTTCAAACTGTAAAAACTAAATTTCAATAACTTGTGCATCTTTCCAAAGTCTATCAAGGTCGTAAAACTCTCTTGCTTCTTGAGTAAAAATATGCACTACTATGCTACCGTAATCAATTAAAATCCAACCTGTTGAGCGATAGCCTTCAACTTTCAAAGGCATAATTCCCAACTCTTTAAGTTTTATTTCAACTTTGTCTGATTGAGCTTTAACTGCTGTTGCACTGGTTCCCGAACTAATAATAAAATAATCTCCCAAAGAGGAAATTTCATCAATTTTCAGCAATTTTATATCTGCTGCTTTCATTTCGTCTAATATTTCTACTATTTTTTTAGCTTGCTCTAAACTTGTCATTTGTTTGTCATCCTTTCAATTTAGGTTTCTATTTAAATCATTATCAATTTCAGAATCAATTACTATTTAGTGTCTATGATTGCTCTGTTGTATGCGTTTATGCTGTCTCTGCAGATAAGCTGTTCCTCTTCTGCCAGTTCCATAATTGTAAATGAAAGCCCCTTTAACACCGCTTCATCAAGATTTTTAATCGCACTTTTTCTCATTTCTTTAACACCGTTGTAGTCCCTGTCTTCCGATGTGAAATCAGCTATGAATAACACTTTGTCAAGCAAAGTCATGTTTCCACTTCCACTTGTGTGATATCGAATTGCAGATAAAATCTCATCGTCATCAATTTTCAAAGTGTCTCTTGAATACGCCATGCCTGCAATTTGGTGCCACAGCTTTTTTGTTTTGAGTTCAATTTCGTCCAGCTCTATTCCTGCTTGAGTGATAATTTTAAGCTGAACATCATCGTCTTCCTCTTTCATTATATCATGTAGTAACCCTGCAATTTCAGCTTTTTTTTCATCTGCACCGTGCTTTTTCGCAAGCTTTACTGCTTGTTTTGCAACCTCAAGCGAGTGATTGTATCTCTTATCACTAAGCAATTTTCTCACAATTTCTTTTATTTCTGAAATGTTTATTTTAACTACCACCCTTCACACATTTAAGTTGTATAAACTGTTGCTTTTAATATATTCTTTAACTTCATCGGTCAAAGCCGTCACAACTCCATTTCTAGCGTCAGTGGAGCTTGCTTCAACGTAATTTATATCGCAAATCGAGCTTCTAAAGCTATTGTAGTTTTCTTTCAACTCCAAGGCTTTTTCTACTAGTTTTGCTTTCGAATTCAAACTTCGAGGAGCACAACAGATTTCTGCAATTTCAAAAATCGCTTCACTCTGATACCATCTGTCAATTGTCATAAACATATCTTCACCCATCAACAAGCAGAAGTCGTCACTCGGATAAATTCTTTTCAACTCTTTCAAAGTATCAATTGTATAACTTTTACCATTCCTATTAAATTCTATTTCAGAAACTTCGCAAAACGGAAATTTTGATAGAGCGATTTTACACATATTGAGCCTGTGAACTCCACTTTCCAGTTCTTCATTGCTTTTGTGTGGAGATACAGCAGAAGGAATGACAATAATTTTGTCAAGCTTTAACTCGTCATAAAAACCCTTTATTATGTTTATATGTCCAATATGAATTGGATTAAAACTCCCGCCATATATACCGATTTTACTCATAGAAATTTCCTTTATCGCAAATATTCTTTATTGTTTTCTAATTTTAGGTAAAACAATCACCGGTTCTTTTTCATTCTTTTTGTAAAGAACAAATTTCGAACCTATAACTTGAACAACTTCACTTTCTGTTTTTTCTGCAATTTCATCTGCAGCTTCACGAGGTGACAACGGGCAAGTTTCAACTAACACTTTTCCTTTAATCAGCTCTCTTTTTGCGATTGCATCACTAGCTTGTTTGATAATTTCACTGGTCATTCCACCTTTACCGACCATCAAAATTGTATCAATATCAACTGCTAAACTCCTGAGATATGCTCTTTGTTTGCTACTAAGCATTATTATACCATTCCTTTCAAGTAATCTGCAACGACTAATAATGTTTTCTTCCATTTATAACACCCTTGCAGATAACTTATCTATAGAAAATTATTTTTCTAAATATTCTTCTAATTTCTTTTTAAACTCTCTCAAAGCTTTTCCTCTGTGAGAGACTGCATCTTTCTCTTCTCCACTCATTTGTGCAAAACTTTTGTCACCACACATAAAAATTGGGTCGTAGCCAAAACCACTATCACCGACAACAGTTTGGGAAATTTCGCCTTCACAATTCTCTTGGACTTCTATGACATCTCCATTTGGAAAAACACAACTAATTGCACAAACAAATTGTGCTTTTCTGTTAGTTTCACCTTTTAGCTTTTCTAAAACCGTTGCTTTTCTTTTGCCCTCTGGCGCATACCTTGCTGAATATATCCCCGGTTCTCCTCCTAGCGCATCAACACAAAGACCTGAGTCATCAGCTATGCTTGGCAATCCTGTTTCTTCACATGCAAGGCGAGATTTTAATAGTGAATTTTCAAAAAAAGTTTTTCCATTTTCTTCAGCTTCGGTTATATCTGCTGTTATAACCTCAATTCCAAGTGGACTTAAAATTCTTTGAAATTCAGCTATTTTATGTTTATTGTGGCTTGCAATTACGAATTTCATATTTTTATTACTCATCTTAACATCACCTGAATTAATACTAAATTCTGTATTATAGAATTCTTTCATTACATTAATAGCATAAAGTGTATCTTTAGTTCCTGCTGTCTCTACAGCAGAGTGCATCGCAAACTGTGGGAGTCCTATATCCACAGAATTTATAGCTACTTGAGTTGTACTGCAATTCCCTAAAGTACCTCCACCTTGAACGTCAGAACGATTGTGAAACACTTGAAACGGAACTGCTGCATTTCTACACAATTTCTTAAATACAGAAGCTGAAATTGCATCTGTGCAATAGCTTTGACTTGCATTAAACTTAATGACAGGACCTTTATTTATATAATTAAAGTTGGTTTCATCTGTTTTTCCTTGATGATTTGGGTGTACCGCATGAGCATTGTCGGCTGAAATCAAAAAGCTGTTCGACAGTGCAATGTCATGCTGTTGGCTGTCTTTATTTGACAATTTAGAAATTCTCGAGAGAGTGTCCGCAAGAAATGGAGAAAACGCCCCTTGTTTTGTTCTGCTTCCAACTTCTTCATTGTCTGCAACAAACACCACGTCTACTACACTATCATTTTCACTTTGAATAATCGCTTTTACGCTTGCAAAAGCACATTGCAAATCGTCAAGTTTCGGTGACATAACGTATTCGTTTGACCCACCGACAATTTTGCCTTTTTCTCTTACATATAAAAATAAATCATGAGATAAAATATCTTCTTTGTTAACATTTAACTCGTCTGCTATTAACTTTTTTAAATCGCTTTTATCATCGCCCAAAAGCGGCAAAGTATCCACTTGAGCATTATAAGATTTTCCCTCGTTAATCTCACGTTGCATATGAATTGCAACATTTGGTATTAACATTAAATCTTTATCTATGTTAAGCAGATTTGACTTAATTCCATCGTCTGTTTTAACTACTACCCTACCTGCAACAGACAGAGCCCTGTCAAACCACGAGGACATTATCATTCCACCATATTTTTCCACATTTAACTTAGTATACGCTGAAGCAACTTTTATATCAAAAATCTCTTTTAGTTTAAAACTAGGGCTGTCTGAATGTGAAGCTACAATGTTAAATCCTTTGAATTCTTTTTTAGGATAAGTAAAGGCTATTAATGAGGATTGATTTCTTATTAGGAAATACTTTCCGCCTTCATTTAATTCCCACATAGAATTTTCATACAGTTCAACAAATCCACTTGATAGTAAAATCTCAGATAACTCTTTTACAGCATGAAAAGTGCTGTAACTTTTATCTGTGAACTCTAACAATTCTTTTGTTATTGATAGATAATCCATATAATACTCCTTTATTTAAGCGCCAAAAACGCAGCATTAGAGCCTCTTTGTCCTTTAGTAACTCTGTGAGAAAAAACTAAATCGCTGTTTTCTACCGTACAAACATTAGAAAGCGAAATATTTTCTGCTAACACCCCAGATTTAATCAAAAACTGCCTATTGCACTCAGGCAAATCCACAAGATACTTAACTTCACCTTTTGGTTTGACAAACAAATGATAATTAGGTAAATTCATAAATTCTTGGGCACAAGGTAAATCGACCTCAAAATTTTCATAGGAAATACATGGACCAATAGCAACTTTTAAATCCTTTGGATTGCTCGAAAATTCTTGTACTAACTTTTCAACCATTGCGCTCGCCATGCCATTAACTGTGCCTTTCCATCCTGCGTGAGCAAGTCCAATACACTTTTTTTCGCTATCATAAAAGTATATGGGTACGCAGTCAGAGCAATAGACCATTAGCATTACACCAATTTGGTCGGTACAAAGACCATCAATGCTCTCTTTAAACTTAATTCTGGTAACACCTTTACCCTTTTCCTCATGTGTCACTTTTAAAATATTACAATTATGGTCTTGATTTCCCGTGACCATATTAGATTTTTTAACGCCCAAAGCCTTTGAAATCAAATCAAAATTTTTGTGTACCGATTTCACTTCATCGCCCACTGCAAAGCCCAAATTCATGCTAGCGTATCTACATTTTGATACTCCACCTATCCTAGTTGAAAAAGCATGAGTAATTTGGTCTATACCACTCCACTCGTCAAAAGTCAGCAACGCAACCCCATTTTCGTGAACCTTCAAATTCATGTTGTTCACCTTACAATCGCCTGTAACTCTTGGCTTTTGTATTTTGGGAATTGGCACTACTTTTTTATTCACGGTCAGTCCTTCATATTTTTCTTTTAGCTGAATTCTACCCGAGAATTCGTGCATACAATTCGGACATCGAAAATCTGCAACAAATCTTTTATTTTTAAACTGCCATTTTGATAATCGCCTTGCTTCGCCCTCACATTTTTCACAAGTAAAAAGCAAACTCTTTTTTGTTATCAAAGGATGTGCAATATCGCTTATTATAGAAGTTTTAAAAGTAATTTTTCTATAGAATTCATCATCAGTAGCATCTTGAATAAAAAAATCAATTGAATTTTGCGGATACAGTCTTTTCATGATAGCAAGTGTCAGCAAACTGTCGTCCAATGCCCTGTGCTGTTCTATTTCTGTGGTATCTACAGACAAAATTTGTGCTGCAGCGCTTAGACCGAGTTGATCTTTGCTATCGCTTCGAATTAAACTTTCACAGTACCTTTGCAAGTCTGCATATTTATATAAAAAAGAAATTTTCTCGCTTCCACTAAAGTATCTGCAATTTTCAATCAATGTCAAAATATCAGAAGTACCCCAAGTAAGAATAACTGTGTCTTCTCCAGCCCAACGCTTAAACTTGCCTACAACATTCATGTAAGTACCAGCTTCACACAAGTTTTCATGCTTAATGCTTGTTAATTGCGAGACAACTGAGTTAATTTTTTTACCTACTTGATATCTTACAAAGGAAGAGAACGTGTCTATAATATTCAAATTTTCATCGCATTTAACAGCTCCGAACTCAATAATTTCATTAATATAGCTTCGAGTTTTTTTACTAAAAGCTGAGTTCCACTCCAAATCCAATATAATAAACTTCATCTCTCGCTACTCCATTCTATTGCTGTGTTTCCAAAATGCATTTAAAACTATGGGCTGTCGCGTTAACGAATAATTTCGTCAAAATAAATAAACCTGAGCAGTCCACGCCTGTCCGAAAAGCATCATTTTTCTAGTTGTTTTACGGAGGGGGGACCCCTCCCCTCCTTCTGCTATTTTTAACTTAATGCTACAAACCTATCCCGTTTATTGCCAAGTGTTTGATTCTATGCGCAAAATATGAATATTACTGCGTGTTCTTATTTTGCTTTTTTCATTCGAAGTTCTTTCGACAAAATCATTTTTCTCATTCTAATTGATTTAGGAGTGATTTCCACAAGTTCATCGTCAGCGATAAATTCAAGTGATTGTTCCAAACTCAAAACCGAATGAGGTGTTAATTTTAAAGCATCGTCAGAACCTGAAGCACGTGTATTTGTTACATGTTTTTTCCTACATACATTAACAACAATATCTTCATTTTTAGGGTTCGCGCCAACAACCATTCCCTCGTAAATTGAAATTCCCGCTCCAACAAAAAGTCTTCCTCTTTCTTGAGCTGAATATAATCCATATGCTGTTGATTCGCCTGTCTCATGTGCAACAATTGAACCTTGACTTCTAACTATAATGTCACCTTTGTATGGTTCAAACCCATCAAAAACATGATTCATAATTCCGTTTCCGTTTGTATCCGACAAAAACTCAGAACGATATCCCATAAGACCTCTTGCTGGAATTCTAAACTCAATGTGAGTGATACCAGATTCTCTTGTTCCCATGTTAATCATTTCAGCTTTTCTTGAGCCCAGTTTTTCCATAACTGCACCAACATAATTGTCGGGAACTTCAATAATCAAAAGCTCTATCGGCTCAAGCTTTTCACCGTCTTTTCCTGTTTTGTATATAACAGTAGGGCGAGAAACTTGAAATTCATAGTTTTGTCTTCTCATTTGTTCAATCAATATAGAAAGATGCAACTCGCCTCTTCCTGAAACTTTAAATGTATCAGCACTGTCTGTTTCTTCTACCCTCATCGCAACGTTAGTTTCAACTTCTTTGAACAATCTGTCTCGAATATTTCTTGATGTAACATATTTCCCTTCTTTTCCTGCGAAAGGCGAATTGTTAACCATGAACATCATAGATACAGTAGGCTCGTCAATTTTAATGAAAGGAAGTGGTTCAACACAATCCACACTACATGCTGTTTGCCCAATATTTATATCACCAATACCAGCAACACAAATAATATCGCCAATCTCTGCACTGTCATATTCCACTCTTTTCAAGCCTTCATATTGATACAACTTAACTATTCTAGCATTTTTAGCCTGAGCATCTCCACCACAAATGGCAACTGTTTGTCCTGATTTCAGTGTACCTCTCTCAACTCTTCCAACTCCAATTCTTCCAACAAATGGGTCGAAATCTATGTTAGAGAACAACACTTGCAAAGGTTTATCACTCTCGCCTTTTGGAGCAGGGATTTCTTTAATAATCGCCTCAAACAAAGGCTTCATATCTTTCCCTTCATCCTCAGGTTGATTCATGGCATAACCTTCTCTTGAACTTGCGAAAACAACAGGAAACTCAAGCTGTTCATCGTCCGCTCCCAGTTCAATGAACAAATCTAAAACTTCATCGACTACCTCGTGCGGTCTTGCACCAGGTCTATCGATTTTATTAACAACTACCAAAGGTTTTTTGCCAAGTGATAGTGCTTTTTTAAGAACAAATCTAGTCTGAGGCATACATCCCTCAAAAGCGTCGACCAACAGAAGCACTCCGTCAACCATCATAAGTATTCGCTCTACTTCACCACCGAAATCAGCATGCCCCGGTGTGTCAACGATGTTTATCTTAGTATCGCCATACATAACAGCGGTATTTTTGGATAAAATCGTAATTCCTCTTTCTCTTTCAAGGTCTCCTGAGTCCATTACTCTCTCGGCAACAGATTCATTCACTCGAAAAATTCCACTTTGTTTTAATAATTGGTCAACCAAGGTTGTTTTTCCGTGGTCAACGTGGGCAATAATTGCCACATTTCTTAGGGCATCTCTTGAATTCATTTAATAACCATCCTTTAACTTTCCTTTAACCTTGTTATTATATCACAATAACCAAGCTTTTTCAAGCAATTCTCTATAAAATTTAGTATTTAGACATTTTTCGCTTAGCAACTAGGAACAAATACGAACCCGTTTCTAAAGCAAAATGTGGATTTCTAAGCGCCCAAAAAACTTATGCAATACGCAGAGTATTACTGCAAGCCTTTTGTTTCTTACAAACTCCACACTTC
>CAYJBU010000066.1:0-13534 GCA_964368155.1 uncultured Eubacteriales bacterium
TGGATTGCACTGACATTCTCGTTTTTGGCTATTGTGTTTATTCTTTCAAAAAAGAAATTTTCGAAAGTTTAATAGCCTTAAAGCGAAATAGAATTTCAGATTATAACTTGAATTGTATGTTAAACAGGTTGTCGCATTAAAGTGAAATTATAAAATTTTATATACTTCGCTTAATGCGACCTCTCCATAGTAAAAGAAGAGAAAGGTAGAGAAATTATGTGTGAGAAAAATCAAAAAGAAAATACAAAAGCAGCTGAAGAAGCAATTGAGATTGATGATGATGAACTAGAAAATGTTACTGGTGGAACAATTCATAACGTAAGATTTACAAAAACAACAGACATTAGCCAAGATACAAAAGATAAAATCTAACTAGTAGAAATTTTGTTTTTGATTAAACCAAATCCGTTCGTTGGCTCACATGACACAATGTAGTTGTTTTGTGCCATGTGAGCTTTTCTGAAAATTAAGAAAGTTTATATAGGGAGTTTGCGTTGCAAAGGGATTAAATTAAATAAGTTAAATGTATGCGCTGTTATGTCACATAGTCCAAAGCTTGTATTTAGGCAAGAAAGCCTAGATAGGGTGAAATCACCTGAGCAATTGAATAATTTTATAAAAATATCAAAGCCAAGTGTTTGGGTTATTACTGTTTCGATTTTATTTTTGCTAATTGGAGTAATTGTTTGGAGTGTTTTTGGCAGTGTTGATACAACTATTGCTTTGAAAGCAGTTGTTAAAGAAGATAACATTTTCTTCTATGTCCCTGAAAGTATTGCGAGCAATTTAGAGATAGGATTTCCTGTAATAGTTGATGATGCCCAGGGGGAAATAACTGAAATTTCTGACGAGCCATATAAATACGATGAAGTATTAATTAAATTGAACAATGATGAATATTTAACATATTTGCTTGGAGTTGAATACGAAAAATATTTGTTTGAGATAAAAGTAGATATAGCCAATTTAGATGAGATAGTAGTAGATGCTGATGTAGTAGTGGATAGAATTAACCCGATATCTTTTGTTTTTAATTGAGATTGGAGGAGATTAATTGAGTAAAAAGTATCCGAAACAAGCTAGAGCGAAATTAGCAAAAAAAGTTCCGGTTATTATGCAAATGGATGCATTAGAATGTGGTGCTGTATCTCTATCAATGATTATGGCTTATTATGGATTATGGAAACCTGTTGAAGAAGTTCGCAGCGATTGTGACGTTTCAAGAAATGGTTCTAATGCAAAAAATATAATTAGGGCAGCAAGAGAGTATGGGTTTGATGCAAAAGGGTACATGGTGGATCCGATTACATTGAAAGACAAGGGAAAGTTTCCTTGTATCATTCATTGGAATTTCAATCATTTCGTGGTTTTAAATGGGTTTAAGGGTGGATTTGTCTACATTAACGATCCATCAAAAGGTAGTATGAAAATTGAGATGCAAGAGTTTAATCAGGCTTTTACAGGTGTTTGTCTAGTGCTTGAACCAAGTGAGAGTTTTGAAACTCAAGGTTCGCCTAAAAGTGTTTTGGATTTTGCAAAACAAAGCTTAAAAGGAACAGGAACTGCTTTTGCATTAGTTTTTTTATCAGCTGCAATAATTGCAATAATCGGTGTAATTCAACCTGCATTTGTGCGGGTCTTAATCGACAGATTACTGACACATGAAAACCCAGATTGGTTGAATGTGTTTGTTGTTGCGTTGATTTTAATAACCGTCGTTCAGGTAATAATGGCGTGGGTGGAAGCAGTCTATCTTCTTAAAATTCAAGGGAAATTTGCTGTAGTAGCCAACTCTAGATTTGTGTGGCATATTCTTAGACTACCAATAGATTTTTTTTCACAGAGAATGGCAGGCGATATAGCCGAAAGGCAAGTGAGCAATGAGGGAATTGCAAATTCACTCATAAACGCATTTGCTCCGTTGTTGATAGATTTTTCTTTGATGATATTTTTTTTGATTATAATGCTTCAATATAGTGTTGTTTTGACCATAATTGGAGTAGTTTCAATATTAATAAATGTTTTGCTTAGTAGATTTATTTCAATCAAACGAATAAATATTACAAGAGTGCAATTAAGAGATGTAAGCAATTTGAACAGTGCAACAGTTTCTGGAGTTGAGATGATCGAGTCAATTAAATCTTCTGGCATGGAAACTGGATTTTTCAAAAAATGGGCAGGTCTCCAAGCTTGTGTTAACAATGGAAAAGTCAATTACACAAAGATTAATCAATTTTATGGAACTATTACAACGGCGATTTCTTCTTTGACAGGAGTAGCGATTTTGGGTGTTGGTGCTATGCTTATAATTCAGGAAGATTTTACTATTGGTATGTTGGTTGCTTTTCAAGCGTTTCTAAAAGCTTTTGTAACCCCAACTACTACTTTGATTGAAACGACTCAATCAATTCAAGAGATGAAATCAAACATTGAGCGTGTAGAAGATGTAATGAATTTTAATACTGATGTTGCTTCAACGATTGAGGAACTTAATCCCGAAGTGTCGTATGATAAATTAACTGGTAAAATTGAGATTAAAGATTTGACTTTCGGATATTCTAAATTAACTAAGCCACTGATAAAAAAATTTAACCTCATGCTAAAAACAGGGGATAGAGTTGCTATAGTTGGTGGATCAGGTTCTGGAAAGTCTACTATCGTTAAACTGATTTCAGGATTGTATAAGCCTTGGAGGGGTGAAATCTTGTTTGACGGAAAACCAATAGAAAAAATTAACAGGGTGGTTTTTACAAGTTCTTTGGCAGTAGTAGACCAAGAAATAACATTGTTTGAAGATAGTATAGCGTCGAATATCAAGATGTGGGACGAATCTATAGAAGATTTTGAAATGATACTTGCCTCAAGAGATGCACAAATCCACCAGGATATTATGCAAAGGGATGGCGGCTATAATTATATAATGTCAGAAAACGGGAAAGACTTTTCCGGCGGACAAAAGCAAAGAATTGAAATTGCAAGAATATTGGCGCAAGACCCAACAATTGTGATTTTTGATGAAGCTACTAGTGCGCTTGATGCTAAAACGGAATTCGATGTAGTAAATGCAATTGCTGATAGAGGGATTACTTGTATAGTTGTAGCTCATAGGCTTTCGACTATCAGAGATTGTGACGAGATTATAGTTTTGGAACAAGGAGAAATAGTAGAGCGTGGAACTCATTGTGAGCTAATGGAGTTAAATGGCACGTATTCAAAGTTGGTCATTAGCGAATAATTATTAGAAGAGTTGGTGAAGTATGGGCTGGTTTGATGAACAAATCAGGCAGAGAATAAAAAAAGATGAAGATGTTTTTTCGGGTTCTTTCGAAAAAATGTCTAATATGCTTGCGAATAATTCTTTTGAGTACTTTAATGAATTATCTGACTTGACTATTCAAGCAATAGAAAAAGTTCTTTTGTTTTTTCATATCAAAGCAGAAGATATTGAAGATAAACTAGATAAAACGGATAACTCTGTAGATGAAGTTTTACGCTTGTTTGGGATTATGAGTAGGGATGTTGCCCTAAAAAAAACATGGTATAAAGAAGCAGTGTGTCCGTTGATTGCAAAAACAATTGATGGAGAAATAATTGCGCTTATTCCAAAAGGTCATTCATATAGTTATACTGATCCTAAAACTCGTAAGCTAGTTACTATCAATAAAAAAAATGAAATGAGCATTGCACGTGAAGCGCTGTGCTTGTATAACTCATTTCCAAATCACGAAATAGGCTTTCGTGATTTGCTTTGTTACATGTTGAAGTTATTAAAACCGTCTGACTTAATTCTTTTTGCAACTTTGACCTTGATTGTGACATTAGTTGGATTAATTATTCCTCAAATTAACAGTATTCTGTTCTCGTCAGTTGTAATTAGTGGTGATGTTACAGTGTTGATAGCTTTGATAATTATGATGATAGGAGTTACAGTTTCTGGGTTGATGCTTACCATGACTAAATTTTTTGTTATGGATAAAATTAGCACTAAAATTGGTATATTTATTGAAGCGGCTACAATGACAAGAGTGCTTTCGTTGCCTGTGGATTTTTTCAAAAATCATAGTTCAGGAGACATTGGAAAAAGATTAAATGACATAAATGATTTGACTAAAATTTTTGTTAGCATGTTTTTGTCTTCTTCAGTTACAGTTTTGTTTTCACTAATATATTTTATGCAAATTTTTGCTTATGCACCCAGCCTTGCGCTGCCTTCGGTTATGATTGTTTTAGCAACAGTTGCCGTTACACTTATCACCGTAGTGGTAAAATCAAGGGTTTCACTTAAGCAAATGAATGAGTCTGCAAAAGAGCGAGGGATAATGTTTTCCATAATTTCGGGAATGCAAAAAATCAAGCTTTCAGGCTCAGAGAGAAGAGTGTTCGCAAGGTGGACAAACCAATATATTAAATCTGCAAAATATACATATATGCCTCCTGTGATAGTTAAACTTTACTCGGTTATTATTTTGGCAATCACTTTAATAGGAAACATTTTTATATACTATTTTGCGGTAAAATCTAGCGTTGAAGTATCTGATTTTGTTGCATTTAACACATCATTTGGAATGATGTTCGCTGCTTTTTCAACTCTCACTGCTACTGCAATGAGCATATCCACAATAAAACCATTGATAGGAATGTTGGCTCCGATATTTAAAACAACAGTTGAGACTTCAAAGAACAAACAGATTGTAAACAAACTTACGGGAAGTATTGAGATGAACAATGTTTCTTTTAAGTATAAAGAAGATATGCCTCTTATTCTAAATAATGTTTCCTTGAAAATTCGTGCAGGACAATATGTTGCAATCGTGGGGAAATCAGGATGCGGAAAATCGACATTTATGAGACTTCTTTTGGGGTTTGAAAAACCTCAAAAAGGAGCAATCTATTATGATAACAAAGACATTAACGCACTAGACTTAAAATCACTTAGAAGCAAAATGGGTGTTGTTATGCAAAATGGTAAACTGTTCGTAGGCGACATTTTTTCTAATATCACAATTTCTGCTCCGTCGGCAACAATGGATGAAGCTTGGAAAGCTGCTGAAATGGTTGGATTGGCAGAAGATCTAAAAAAAATGCCAATGGGTATGCATACATTAATTTCTGAAGGTTCGGGCGGAATTTCAGGAGGACAAAAACAAAGGATATTAATCGCAAGAGCAATTGTGTCAAAACCTAGGATATTATTGTTTGATGAAGCAACTAGTGCACTTGATAATATTACTCAAAAAATCGTTTCTGACTCACTAAACAATTTAAAGTGTACCAGAGTTGTAATTGCACATAGACTTTCAACAATTAAATTGTGTGATAGAATAATTATGATTGAGGACGGACGTATTGTTGAAGATGGAAGCTACGAGCAGTTAATTAAAATAAATGGAAAATTCGCAGAGTTTGTAGAAAGACAAATTGTGGAAAATAAATAATATAATTATGGTTAGGAGATTTGATAATGGATATAAATAAAAACATAGATGGAAAAACGATGGAGCTGAAATTGATTGGAAGACTAGACACAGTTACTGCTCGAAGATTGGAAAATGAGTTAAAGCAAAATATAGCCGATGTTAACAAGTTGATTTTTGATTTTGAACAGTTGCAATATATTTCGTCCGCTGGGTTAAGAGTGATTTTGTCTGCTCAAAAAGTGATGAATAAACAAGGTGAAATGTTGGTGAGAAATGTGAATGAAAATGTAATGGAAATATTTGAAATGACTGGTTTTGTAGACATATTGACGATTGAAAACTGATATAGTAAAGTTTTAGGTTAAAAGTTGGATGTTGTTTGAAAATTGTTAAAAGAGAGATAAAAGGAGAACAACAATTGTTTATCGAAAATTATAGAATTCGACTTCTTGAGCATAAAGAAATAGATATTGCTCAAAAAATATTAAACCAATATCTTGGAGACGGACTATATCAGCTAGATTTGTTATATAGAACATTGTTTGACCCAAATTATTTTTTTTATGTAATTGAAGATGATATAGGGATTGTAGGCCTGTTTTATTTTCATATGGATTTTGTATACAATTTAGGGAGTGTAGATGGGTTCTATGAAGGAATCTTAGATGGAATTTGTGAAAAGGGTGAAAAAGTCTGTATATATCGAGCATTTTCGCTAGTCGAGCGCGCGCGAGGTCAAAATTTAGCAGGAAAAATCACCGAGATTTTCACAGAAAAAATGTTTGATAAAGGTGCAGACGTTATTATTGGGTCTGCTTGGGCGAAAGGCGAGTTTGTCCCAGCTCACAAACTTTTTGTAAGCAATGGGTTTACGAAAGGTAATGTTATTCCAAAACCTTGGAATAATTGTTTTGAGCTCAACTGCCCTTATTGTAAAACTGTTCCATGTGAATGTGATGCAATTTTATACTATAAAAAAAGAGGTTCGGCAAAATGAGAGGAAGTAAATTGTCAGGAAAACTCACTATTGGGATAGCGATTTTGGCTGTGGTACTGTGTGTCACAAGCTGCACAATCGGATATTTTTTATACCAAAATGAAATTCGAAGAACTTATAATGACTTTGCTTATTATATTGCTGATGTTGCAAACAGTTATTTTAGTAATGAAGAGCTAAAACTTTACACACAAACAGCAAAAGAATTTAGCCCCGACACAAAAGAATATTTAGAGGTTATAAATAGTGAATCCTATCAAAATACACGGAATTTGATAATTGAACTGCGTGATAATATGGACGCAAATGACATTTACATTGTGGATGTGGATGTGGATGCATTGCATGAATATTCAGATGGTATTACAGATTGGCTTCCGTTCACATATGTTTATGATTCTTATAGAGTTGTAGAGGAAAACTTTCTTCTTGGTGCGAAAGGCACTATGAATCCTGATTATATTCCTGAAGTAATAGATTTGATTGAAACAGGGAAACGCAGTGATAACTTTTTTTTGTCAAAAAGTGATTTTGGAAATAATACTTCTGCGTTAGTTCCTTTGTATGATGATAATGGAGACTTTTTAGCATTGATGGGAGTAGAAATACCATTAACAACCATACAATCAGCCCTAAATCGCTATTTAGCAATTACAATAATTGCAACAGTTTTAGTAATATTTATCTTCCTTTATGTTTTTTGGACATATCTTCAAAAAAAGGTCATAAAACCCATAGCCATGGTAACAGAAGTAACTGGCAAGTTTTCTGAAAATGAAACAGCTTCTGAGGAATTACTGCTTGTAGATACAAAAGATGAAGTTGAAGTACTTGCAAAAACTGTTCACAAAATGCAAACTAGCTTAAATGAATATTTAAGCAACATCACTGCGATTACTGCGGAAAAGGAGCGTATAGCTGCTGAACTTGATGTTGCAAAAAACATTCAATCAAGTATGCTTCCAAGTATTTTTCCTGCTTTTCCTGAGAGAGAAGAATTTGATATCTATGCGTCAATGGTTCCGGCAAAAGAAGTCGGTGGTGACTTTTATGATTTTTTCTTAATAGACGATAATCATTTGGCGATGACAATCGCAGACGTTTCAGGAAAAGGGGTTCCTGCTGCATTGTTTATGGTTAATGCAAAAACATTGTTAAAAATCGCCGCCCTTTCTGGTCTTTCACCCAAAGGTATATTAGAAAAGGTAAATAATCAGATTTGCGAGAATAATGAAGCGGAAATGTTTGTTACTGTTTGGGTCGGTATATTGGAAATATCTACCGGTGTAATCACTTGTTCGAATGCTGGACATGAATATCCAGTTATCAAAAAAGGAAATAGCCATTTTGAATTGATTAAAGATAAGCATGGTTTTGTGTTAGCGGGAATGGAAGAAACTAGATATGTAGAATATGAAATTCAGTTAAATAAAGGCGATGTTTTATATGTGTATACAGATGGTGTAACAGAAGCAATGAACAGTGAAGAATCACTTTTTGGAACTGTAAATATGATGAAATCGCTAAATAAAAATAGAACAGTGAAACCTGAGACAATACTTAATAATATGAAAAAAGATATAGAGAATTATGTTGCTGATGCGCCTCAGTTTGACGACATAACCATGTTGTGCTTAGAATATAAATTGTAGGATTTGTGATTTGGTAATTAGATTTCTTATATTTCGTTTAATTGTATTTATCATATATTCAATAAATGATTATCTCAGAAAGGCATGGATGCAATGCAACTATGAAACGGAAAGATTCATGAAAAAATTAACTGTATATGCAGAAACTGATAAGTTATACTTAGTTCAAAGTTTTATAGAAAACGAACTAGTGTCGCTTGGAGGTAAGAATAAATTGAATATGCAAATTTCATTGGCTGTTGAAGAAGTTTTTGTAAATATAGCTAACTATGCTTATGATAGTTATGTGGGCAAAGTAGAAATCATATTTAAGTTTTCTCAAACCACAAAAATGATAGAAATTCAATTTGTCGATGAGGGGATTGAGTTTAATCCTTTGGATAAAAAAAGTGCAGATATCACATTATCTGCTCAGGAGAGAGAAGTGGGAGGATTGGGTATTTTCATAGCAAATAGAATAATGGATGAAATATCTTATGTGCGTGAGGGAAACAAAAATATATTAGTGATGAAAAAACAATTGATTTAACCCGAATTCATTTCAAATAGAAAAAACAGCAATAAAATAATCTCCTCTGATAGACTTTGAAATCTAATGAGAGGAGATTTTTTTGTTTAACTGAAAAAAGTGGAAACCAGATTATTTTACTAGATATCCGCCATCTACAGGGATAACCGAGCCACATAAATAGTTTGACGCCTCACTGGCTAAAAATACTGCAGTTCCCTTGATGTCTTCAGGGTTTCCCCAACGTCCTGCAGGAATGCGAGCGAGTATTTGAGCGTTTCTTGTTTCATCGTTAATTAATGCAGTGTTCATTTCTGTGTCCATGTAACCCGGAGCAATAGCATTTACATTAATTCCATGAATTGCCCATTCGTTTGAAAGAGCTTTTGTAAGCTGAGCAACGCCACCTTTGCTTGCAGCATAAGCCGGAACAGTTTGTCCACCAAAAAAGCTGAGCATTGAAGCTAAGTTTATGATTTTTCCTTTTTTTGCTTCAAGCATGGTTTTGCCTGCAAGTTGGCATAATGTGAAAACAGCATTCAAGTTGACGTTAATCACATCATTCCAGTCTTCATATGTGAACTCTTCTGATTTGTTTCTGCGCTGAATTCCTGCGTTGTTTACTAAAATGTCAAGCTTTCCGCCTAAAAGTTCGATTGAACTTGCGTATGCACTTTCAATTTTTGCTTTATTTGATAGGTCCACTTGAACTCCAAAAACTTTATATCCTTGATTTGTAAAATCTTTTGCTACTTCATAAACCGATTCGCTTGAAGCCATGATGACAACGGTTGCACCTGCTTCAACAAATCCTTTTGTTATGCCAAGACCAAGGCTTTTGTTGCCTCCGGTTATGATTGCGGTTTTGCCCTCTAAACTGAATATATTCATAGTTTAAACTCCAATCTGCCGAAGAATATCGGCACAAAATGATAAAGAAATAATACTCTTTGAAGTGGTAACTGAATTTGAAATTGCTTGTAATATGAACTCGGCTAATCAAAACTGAACAGTACTTTAATTGCGCCTGTTCCAGGTGTTAACACTAAATCAAAGCCTTTTTGGGCTTCCTCAACACTCAATTTGTGTGTAATGGTTTTTTGAAAAATATCTTGATTTGCTACTAAATTAGCAGCGATTTTGAAGTCGTCATCTCTGTAAACACGGACAAATTCCATTCCAACTTCTTTGAACATCCCTTGGTTAAGTGGAAACTCAAGAGGTTTTTTATATCCTGCAACTACTATAATTCTACCTTTAACACGCGCGGCTTCAATCAATTTATTTGCAACCGGTTGAGCTCCTGCGCAGTCATACACCCAGTCAAATCCATAACCTTCGGTTTTTTCTTCTTTGAGTGCATCTAAATCAAGGCTTATTGCAGACCTTACATCTATTCCGATTTCTTTAGCAAGTGCAATACGTTTTTCGTCCGGTTCGATAAGCACAACATTAGAGCATCCGAATTCTTTTAGAACAAGAACTGTGCATATTCCAATCATTCCTCCACCATAGACAATTGCGTTGTCGCCAGGTTTGTAACCAGTTTCACGCAATGTGTGAACAGCAACAGCAACAGGCTCGATAATCGCCGCTGCTTCAAGTGAAACACTGTCGGGAACAGGTATTATCTTGTCTTCGTCAACAGCAACATATTCGCTCATTCCTCCGTCATAGTCGATACCCAACAATCTTAGAGTGTTGCATACGTGGCGGTCGCCTGTGTCACACATTCTGCAATTTCCACAGGAGATTATCGGATTGACGGTTACTTTAGTCCCTTTTTTGTATTTTTTAGTGTCGTTTTGCAGAACTCCGCTAAATTCATGGCCCATCACAAGAGGAGCTTTAGCTCTGGGGTGAGTTCCTCCGTATATTCCAAGGTCGCCTCCGCAAATTCCTGCAAAAGCAACTTTGATTAATGCTTGGTCTTCTTTTAAAATAGGTTGTGCAACTTCTTCAACAGCAAGTTGATGAGCGCCTTTATATATTATTCCTCTCATGAAAACATCCTTTCAATCTATAATTTTGTAAGTGAAGTAAAATTAGTTTAATTTGTATAAAAGTTCTTCTCCTTTTACCATTCTGCTAGCTTCTTCAGCAACTTTTCTTTTGAGTTCAAGTGCTGATTCCTCAGAGTACCAAGCCATATGTGGACTGCAAAGGAAATTGTCGAATGTGAATAGTCTGGAGTCTGGAGTCATTGGCTCTTGTTCAACAACATCAAGAGCTGCTCCTGCAATTTTTTTGTCACGAAGTGCCTCGTATAAATCAGCCTCGTTTACAATGCCGCCTCTTGAAACATTGATTAAATAAGCAGTGTTTTTCATTTTGTCTAAAACTTTTTTGTCAATAAGGTTGCGAGTTGCTTCATCTAATGGGGTATGAACTGAAATGATGTCAGAAGTTTTTATTAGTGTGTCAAAGTCAACAATTTTAGCATTTTCTACTTCATCACCCTCTTTGTAAGCTATGTCATAACCAATCAAGTTAACTCCAAAGCCTTGCATGCGTTTTGCAAAAGTTTTGCCTATTCTTCCAAGTCCAATGATACCCACTGTTTTGCCGGGGATACGATATACAGGCATGGAATGAATAAAGTTCCATTCGGTGCTTTTAGTGTAGTTGTTCATAATAGAAACTTTGCGAACAAGAGACATCATAAATGCTACTGCTTGGTCCGCTACTTCGTTCATTCCGTAATCTGGGACATTGCAAACACTAACACCGAATTCTGTTGCTGCCTCTAAGTCTATAGTGTCTACTCCAACTCCATATCGAACAATTTGTTTGATTTCAGGCGAAAGAGCTTCTAATACTCTTCTGCTGAATTTTCCGTATTGAGTGATAAATACTTCTCCACCTTTGCATTGGTCGATTAAGTCTTGTTCTGTTTTGCATTGAAGTAATTCGTATGTAATCGAATTCTTGTCAAATACTTTATTCTCTTCATTGAAATTTGCGTGGTCGCAATCAGCGATAATTACTCTCATATGTAGATACTCCGTTCAAATTTGCTAAAATCTTTGTTTTATTTTTGTCCTTTTAACTCAGAGATAATGTTTATCCAGTGGTCATCACTTAATATTTGTGTGTAGTTATTAAGTGAGTTTGAAATATGACTCACAATAGCTTGTTTTACTTCTTGATAATCATTTTCTTTGAATCCTTTGATTATATTCTCGTGCTCTTTCGCGGTTTCAATGTGTCTTGCAGGAGTAACAATGGTAATTCTTCTTGAGCGTTGTGCTTGAATTGTTAGTCGTTTCCTGATATCTAGTAATCTGGTATTTCTACCAAAACTGATTATTGTGTCGTGAAATAGGTTGTCTTGAGTGAAGTTTTCGTCGTAATTCCCAGCTGTAATGCTGTCATATATCGCTTTGTTTATTTTCTCAAGCTCTGCAATTTGCGCATGATTTAGTCCGCCGTTTTTGATGATTAATTTTGCGCTCATGCCTTCAATCGCCTCACGAACTTCTAGAATTTCTGCGATATCAGATAAAGTAATAGATTTTACCACCACTTTGGTTGCAGTTCTTTCAAGAACTCCAAATTCAATCAATCTTAAAATGGCTTCACGCACAGGAGTTCTGCTGACAGAAAGTTCTTCCGCCAACGATACTTCCGAAACAACGTCGCCCGCTAAATATGTATAATCGTTCACTTTTTTTACGATTTCTGATAGAATGTCATCTACCAAATTGCTTTTCAATCTAGGCATAATCCACCTTTTCTAAATTTTATAATTGTGATTTATTAATCTTATCCCAATCGAAAGATACTCCAACACCAACTACATTTAATGGTGTTAAAAATCCGTGGTCAATGACTAAAGGCTCGGTTGTGTATTCGTGGATAGGGAAACTGTGATATTCTACCATTCCTGCATTTGCGGCAGCCCCTATAACGTTAACGTGTAGCTCTTGCATTCCGTGTGAATGAACCTTCAAATTTCGCTCTGCTGCAAGTTTTGCAACATCAAAAAAACCTGTAATTCCGCAAACGTTAGAGCAATCAGGAATTGGCTCTTTTATTTTTCCAATGTCCAGTGCCAATTCATGTTCATATTTTGTGTGAAGATTTTCGCCCATCGCAATCGGAATTGAAGTTGCTTCACCAATTTTTGCATAGCCTATATAATCGTCTGGATTAGTCGGTTCTTCCAGCCAAAACACGTTAAATTCTTCTAGCTTTTTCGCCATTCTTATAGCTTGCTCAACAGACCACACCATATTAGCGTCAACTGCAAATAAAGCGTCATTACCAAGTAAATTTCTAACTGCTTTAACTCTTTTTATGTCTTCGTCTTCGTTTTCTTTTCCAACTTTGATTTTAATAGCAGTATGGCCGAGTTTGAGTTGTTTTTCAATGTTTTGAAGCAGTTCTTTTTCAGAGAACATTAAGTCAATTCCACCGTAATATGTGCGAACTTTTTTATTTCTTGTTCCAAAAACATCTGCTAATGCTTTGTTTTCACTTTTTAGTTTGATGTCCCAAAGTGCAATATCCAAAGCAGAAATTGCAAAAGAAGCAATTCCGCCCCTCGCAACATAATGTATGGAACGGTTCATGTAGGCATTTAAGTCGCTGAGGTTACTAACTTCAATTCCAATCATTCTTGGTGCGAGGTCAATCTCTAGCATTTTAGCAATTGCAGCTCCACCAATACCGCCTGTGTAAGTATAGCCAACCCCACTAATTCCGTTATCGGTTGTGATTGTAGCTGTAATTAGTTCGAAATTGTCGTGTTTTCCATGTAGGGCATCAACTAAGTTTCCTTCAAGCGGAAGTTTATAGTACCCGATTTTAATATCGGTTATTTTATTCATGTAGTAATCCTTTCTTTTGTTTGAGGTTGTGTGCTTGCTTGTTATTGAATGAGAAATGCTCATTTTGTGTGGTAGCAATCTTGCTCCCATTTTTGTGGGTTTGTGTCAATGTATTCCCATATTTTTTG